>DASQGR010000065.1:0-5365 GCA_035632515.1 Allostellaceae bacterium
GCAGATCGACGACGATGTCCCAGCGCGTGCCGGCCACGATCCGGTACAGCCCGAGCCAGTGCGCCGCCATGCGCCGCTTTTCCAGCGTCAGCAGCCGGGCGAGCCCCGGCACCGCCACGAATAGCGGCGCCGCTGCCGGTCCGGCCGCGATCGTCAGCCGAGCGCCGGGGTGGCGCTCGATCAGATGGGCGAGCAATCCGGTCGACAGAACGGCATCGCCGATACGCGTCGCGGTTACGAACAGGATATCCATGTCGACGGTCCCTATATCCCGGCCCTATCCGCTTGCCAAGCCGAGGGACGCCCTCTAACTCTTGCCGATGGCGCGTGTTTTGACGAAATTGTCGGGATGACCGATAGCCGATTTGCGGTGCTTGAGGAGCGCGGCATTCTTGCCGTCGCCGGCCAGGACCGTGCGAGCTTTCTGCAGGGCCTCATATCCAACGACACGACGCGCGTCAGCGGCGAACGCGCGGTCTATGCTGCGCTGCTCACCGCCCAGGGCAAATATCTGCACGATTTCATCATGGTCGAGGTCGGCGAGGCGATCTGGCTCGATGGCGAGGCGGCGCGGCTGGCGGATCTCAAGCGGCGCCTGTCGATGTACCGGCTCCGTGCCAAGGTGACGCTTGAGGAACGGCCCGATCTTGCGGTCGCTGCGGTGTTTGGCGAATCGCCGCTTGGGCTGCCGGCGACCTGCGGCGCGGCGCGGCCGTTCGGCGACGGAGTTGCACTGGTCGACCCGCGGCTCGTCGCGCTCGGGGCACGGGCAATCCTGCCGCGGGATGGTCTTCGCCCCGCCCTCACGGGGACGGGAGCCGTCGAAGTCGATTTCGCCGATTATGACCGGCTCCGCCTGTCCCTGGGCGTGCCCGACGGCAGCCGCGACCTCGTGCTCGACAAGTCGATCCTGCTCGAAGCCGGGTTTGACGAGTTGCACGGAGTGGATTGGCAGAAGGGTTGCTACATCGGCCAGGAACTGACCGCCCGCACCAAGTACCGCGGGCTGATCAAGAAACGCCTTTTCCCGGTGCGGATCGACGGCCCCGCCCCCCAGCCCGGGGCCATCATTACGCAAGCCGGCCACGAGGCCGGCGAGATGCGCTCGAGCCGCGACGGCATCGGCCTGGCGCTGCTGCGATTGGAGGCCGTCGCCGCGGGCGGCAGGTTGGAGGTCGGGGAGACCGGGCTTGAGCCAAACCGGCCGGGCTGGATGCAGCCGGACGCCGAGTAGGCAGCCGCACCGATAATCAGGCGGTCGACGCCACTTCCCCGGTCAACTCGGCCTGCGCGGCGGCAAGCCGGGCGATCGGCACCCGGTAGGGCGAACACGACACATAGTCGAGGCCGACCTCGCGGCAAAAGCGGATCGATGCGGGGTCCCCGCCATGCTCGCCGCAGATGCCGAGCTTCAATCCCGGCCGGGCCGCGCGACCGCGCTCGACGGCGATTCTGATCAGTTCGCCGACCCCCTGGGTGTCGATCGAGACGAACGGGTCCTGCTCGAAGATACCGAGCCGCTGGTAGGCGCCGATAAAGCTCGCCGCATCGTCGCGCGACAGGCCGTAGACCGTCTGGGTCAGGTCGTTGGTGCCAAAGCTGAAGAACGCCGCACTTTCGGCAATCTCGCCGGCGAGCAGCGCCGCTCGCGGCAATTCGATCATCGTGCCGACCATATACGGCACCGTAATGCCTTCCCGCTCCATGATCTCGCGACCGACGCGATCGACCACCTCCTTGAGAATGTCGAATTCGCGTTTGGTCGCGATCAGCGGCACCATGATCTCGGGCTCCACCGTGGCGCCCGTCTTGCGCACGGTGCCGACCGCCGCCTCGAAGATTGCCACCGCCTGCATCTCGTAGATCTCGGGAAAGGTAATCCCGAGGCGGCAGCCGCGGTGGCCCAGCATCGGATTGGTCTCGTAAAGGGCCAGGGTGCGCTGCCGCACCTCGCCGACGCTCTTGCCGGTCAGCCGCGCCATCTCCTCGAACTCGGCGTCGCTCTTGGGCAAAAATTCATGCAAGGGAGGGTCGAGCAAGCGGATCGTGACCGGCAGCCCGGCCATGATCTCGAAGAGCTCGGCGAAATCGGCGCGCTGCATCGGCAGCAGCTTGGCGAGCGCGGCGCGGCGGCCGCGTTCCTCGTCGGCCATGATCATCTGGCGGATCGCACCGATCCGGTCGGCCTCGAAGAACATATGCTCGGTGCGCGACAGGCCGATGCCCTCGGCGCCGAAATTGCGCGCGGCGCGCGCATCGAGCGCGGTCTCGGCGTTGGCGCGCACCCGCAAGCCGCGCAACTCGTCGGCCCACCCCATCAGTGTCGCGAAATCGCCCGAAAGTTCGGGCTCGATCGTCGGCACCTCGCCCAGGATCACCTCCCCGGTCGAGCCGTTGAGGGTGACCAAATCGCCGGCGCGTACCAGCACGTTGCGCACGGTCATGGTGCCGGCCTGGTAGTCGATGCGCAGCTCGCCCGCGCCGGCAACGCACGGCCTTCCCATGCCGCGAGCGACGACGGCGGCGTGGCTGGTCATGCCGCCGCGAGCGGTGAGGATGCCGCGCGCCGCATGCATGCCGTGGATGTCTTCGGGACTGGTCTCGACCCGCGCCAGGATCACCGCCTCACCGCGGCTGGCGCAGGATTCGGCCTCTTCGGCCGAGAAGACCAGCTTGCCCGAGGCCGCGCCGGGCGATGCCGGCAGCCCGTGCGCCAGCACCGTGACCTTGGCTGCCGGATCGAGCATCGGGTGCAGCAGCTGGTCGAGCGAATTGGGCTCGATGCGGCGGATCGCCTCGTTGCGATCGATCACGCCCTCCTCGACCAGCGATACCGCGATCTTCAGTGCCGCCGCCGCGGTGCGCTTGCCGGTGCGGGTCTGCAGCATCCACAGCCGGCCGCGCTCGACGGTGAACTCGATGTCCTGCATGTCGCGATAGCGGTCTTCGAGGGTCCGTCGCACGCCGAGAAGCTGGGCAAACACCTCCGGCATCACCTCTTCCATCGCCGGCAAGGTAGAGCTGGTAACCTGCTTGCCGGCGACCGTAAGGTGCTGCGGCGTGCGAATGCCGGCAACGACGTCCTCGCCCTGGGCGTTGACCAGGAACTCGCCGTAGAACTCGTCGGCGCCGGTCGACGGGTTGCGGGTGAAGGCGACGCCGGTGGCGCAGTCGTCGCCGCGATTGCCGAACACCATCGCCTGGACGCTGACGGCGGTGCCCCAGCTTTCCGGGATGTTGTTGAGCCGGCGATAAGTGACCGCGCGCTGGTTCATCCACGAGCCGAAAACCGCCCCGATTGCCCCCCACAGCTGGGCCTGCACCTCTTGCGGGAATGGCTTGCCGGTTTCGGCCCGAACGATGTCCTTGAACCCGGCAGCGATGGTCCGCCAATCCTGCGCGGTGAGCTCGGTGTCGAGAGTCGCCCCGATGTCGTTCTTGTGGTCGTCGATCAGCGACTCGAAATGGTGGTGGTCGAGACCGAGCACGACCTCGCCGTACATCTGCAGGAAGCGGCGATAACTGTCATAGGCAAAGCGCTCGTCACCGCTGATCGCGGCGAGCCCACGCACCGTCTCGTCGTTGAGCCCGAGGTTGAGGACGGTGTCCATCATGCCCGGCATCGATGCCCGCGCACCCGAACGCACCGACACCAGCAACGGGTTCTTGGGGTCGCCGAGCCGGGCGCCGATCACCTTTTCCACCTGCGCGAGCGCGGCGGCGACCTCTGCCTCGAGCTCGGCCGGGTAGCTGCGGTCGTGCGCATAGAAATGCGTACAAACCTCGGTGGTGATGGTGAAGCCGGGCGGCACCGGCAGCCCGAGACTCGACATCTCGGCCAGATTGGCGCCTTTGCCGCCCAAAAGATCGCGCAAGTCCGCCCGCCCCTCGGCAACACCACCGCCAAAGCTGTAGACCCATTTGGTCCCGCCGGTCGTCATGCCAGTGGTCATCTTCTGCGGCTTACCCTTCGATTTTGGAGAAATCGGCCACCTGATCCATTGTCGTACGGATACGCGCGAGCAACCGCAAGCGGTTCTCGCGCAAATCCTTTTCCTGGGCGTTAACAGTGACGCGCTCGAAAAATTCATCGATCGGCCGACGGAGGTCGGCCATTGTTCCCATTGCACCGACGAAATTTTCCTCCCGCAGCCCCCGCTGAACGATCGTATCGGCCTGATCCAGGATCAGGTTAAGGGCCAGTTCCTCATGCTGCTGGAGGAGCGACGCGTCGACCCCGCCGGAATACGAGCGTTTGTCCTTGCGCTGTTCGATCGAGACGATGTTGGACGCACGACGATAGGCCGTCAGCAGGTTGGCGCCGTCTTCGGTATCGAGGAAACCCTCGAGAGCCTCGACCTTGGCCAGCAGACGGATCAGGTCATCCTCATAATTGCCGCGCCTGGCAATCCCCATCGGACCGGCCTGCTCGAAAGCGGCGGCGATCAGATCGTGGCGGATGCCGGCCTCGCGCAGATGCACCTTCAGGCGCTCGTTGATAAACGAAAGCAGGCTTGTGGCGACCTCCAATCCGCGATCCATGGGCAGGCGCAACGCCTCGGCCGCCTGGGAGAAGACGTCCATCAACGACAGGCGCAGCTTGTTTTCGAGGATGACCCGGATAACCCCTTGGGCGGCGCGACGCAGGGCGTAAGGGTCGCCGGAGCCGGTTGGCCGCTCCCCAGCGGCGAAAAAACCCGTTAACGCATCGATTTTGTCCGCCAGCGCAACGGTGATGCTGTCCGGGGCTTGCGGGGAGGCGTCGTGGGGGCCCAACGGCTTGTAGTGCTCGGCAACCGCATTGGCGATCGGCGGCTCGACGTCGTTACTCAGCGCGTAGTACCGCCCCATGACCCCTTGCAATTCGGGAAACTCGCCGACCATTCCCGTCGACAGATCAGCCTTGGCCAGATGGGCCGCGCGGCGACTGCGCTCCTGCGAAGCTCCCGGCACACAATCAGCCAGGTATGCGGCCAGCGTCTCCATCCGCTCGACCTTGTCGTAAACGCTGCCGAGTTTCTCGTGATAAATGCGTGTCTTCAGCGCCTCGACGCGGTCTTCGAGACGGACCTTGCGGTCCTGATCCCAGAAGAAGCGGGCGTCGGCGAGGCGGGCGCGCAACACCCGCTCGTTGCCGGCGGCGATGGTCTTGCCCCCGTCCGGGGTGTCGTTGTTGGCGATAAGGAGAAAGCGTGGCGCCGGGGTGCCGTCCGGGTTGAGGCAGGAAAAATACTTCTGGTGTGTGCGCATCGCCGTCGCCAGCACCTCGGGCGGCAGCCCGTCGGGCAGCGGGCGGACAAAATCGGCATCGATCGATCCCATCACCACGACCGGATACTCGACAAGGCCGGTCACCTCATCAAGC
>DASQGR010000066.1:0-19234 GCA_035632515.1 Allostellaceae bacterium
CGGCGTGACGCCGAACCCCGATGCTGATGCAGCGGCCGACCGCAAATCGCAGACCGCCGGTACCAGCCCCACCGAAAAATGCCAGCCTCAACCCGACAAGCGGATCATCGGTTCCTCAAAACCCGGTAATTCGAGGCGTCCTAGAGCTTAGACCCTGGTTTAGGCACAGGGCGTTTCGGCCGCGGCGTTGCGCCCCGAGACTCGGCCGAACGCCAGGCATTCGCCGATATTTCCGGTGCCCTGATACAAATAGCTGTAGATCGAGCCGAGTTCGCCGGCGCTGTACAGCCGGGCGATGGGCGTACCGTCGGGCCGCACGATCTGCCCCTTCTCATTGCGTCTCGGGCCGCCCTGGGTATTGAGCATCGAGGGCGACAACTCGATCGCATAAAACGGCTTGTCGGCAATGGGCTGCATCATCAGGGTACGGCCGAAATCCGGATCGCAGTTTGCATCGCAACCGCGGTTCCACCGGCCGACGCTATCCGCCAGCGCAATGGGATCGAGGCCCAGGACGGCGGCGAGGGCAGCGAGGCTGTCGGCGGTCTTGATCCAGCCCTTCGCCAGTTCGACGCTATTGTCTTCGCTCCACTCGTAACGCTCGATTATTTGCGTCCAGCCATGGCTCGGGTGCTTGTCATAAAGCGGGCCGGCGGAGAACAGGGTGTGGTCGAAGATCAGAAACATCGGGCATGGGGTGGATAGCGGTAGCCAGCGGCCGTTCACCGGGATCTTGCCGTGGCGGGTCTTGAACTTTTCGTCGGTAAAGCGCCTCGCGTCAGGCCCTACCACAATCATGCCGCCGGGCGTTTCCTTACTGTAATGCAGCGCCTGCATCGAAAATGTCGTCCGGATTTCCGGTACTTTGAGAGCCATCGAGGGGCCGGCATAGTTGTTCATATGCCAAAGGTCGGCGCCGACCGACATCGCCATCGTGATGCCGTCGCCCTCGTTGTACGGTGAGCCGGAAGTATAGCAGTAGGGCACACCGGGCAGGTAATTCCGAATCATTTCCTGGTTGTTTTCAAAGCCTCCGCACGTCAACACCACGGCCTTGCGCGCCTTCACGGCGATCGATTTATTGTCCTGCACGGCGCGCACCCCGAGAATTTCCTTGGTGACGTCGTGCTGGATCAGCTTTCGGCCCGGTGTTTCATAAAGGATGGGGATGGGGCGATCCTTGACCAGACGCTCGAACAGCTTCCAGGTGTAGGAGTAGCCATAGGTCGGGCCGTCGTGAAACTTATGCACGCAAGCCGCGCCGGGCAGATCCGGAAATTCGATCCCGACCGGCGGATGCTGGTGTTCTTGCGGGTCGCCGCCGAGGCTTTCGAGCCAGGCATTGTTCCGGCCCATCTCCTCCGCCCACACCTTCACCATGGGTTCCGGTACGGTGTAGGGGCCGCACAGCGCGGTGAGATAGGCCGCCGCCTGCTCCGCCGACGAGGTGTTCAAATACCCCTGGCCGGCGACGCGCGTGTTGCCGCCTTCCTGGCCTTCGGGCGCCTTTTCCAGGATGACGACCTTGGCGCCGAGATCGTGGGCGGTGACGGCCGCGGCGACGCCCGCCGCTCCGAACCCGACAACGACGACATCGGCCTCGACATCCCAGACAGCTGGGACTGAAGATTGGTGCTCCATGATGGCGTATTCCTGCTGGCAGCGTCAGCCGCGCGCCCCGATCGCGATGTTCCCCGGGGCAGGCGGGTAGTGACAGACGTGTGGCCGTGATGATGATGATGCCGGTTACAATTCCGCGTTCTGCGCGGTGAAGATCGAGCCGTAGCCCGATTTCGACCAGTCCGGCGGCACCGGGCACGGGGTGGGGTCGAGATGGGCGATGGCGGCCGGCTCGCCGCGGACAATCTCGCCGGTATAGCGGGTCGGGGTCGGGGTCGGCATCCAGATGAAGGCATCGGCGGAGCTGTAGACGAACAGCGCCACCGGCCGCACGCTGTTGGTGGCGTTGGCGCGCGAGCCGTGCACCGTCCGGCAATTGATCGCGATCACCGTGCCGGCCGGGCCGGTCAGATCCTCGGCGCTCGCCATGTCGATCTCGGCGTGATCGTCCCTGCGGATCGCCCCGGTCCACGCCCCTTCAGCGTCGCGGTGGACGAAGATCGGCCCCCGGTGACTGCCGGGAACGCAGGTCAGCGCCCCCTGCTCCACCGGCACATCGTCGAGATAGATGCCGAGCGTCACCGGGCTGTAATTGGTATGCGGCCCCGCCGGGATGTCCTGGTGCCAATCGACGATCTCGCCCGAGCCCGGATATTTGTAATTGAGCTTGCTCGAGTGGAACTTGACGTCGGGGCCGACGAGGTCGGCGGCGATGTCGGCCAGCGGCGACTCGCTGGCGATGTGCCAGAAATCGGGATGGCGATCGACCAGCGCGCGCAGCCGGCGGACGTGAGGGTAGTCCGGGCGGTGCCGGGGGCCGATGTCGAATTCCGCGTTCGAGGCGGTGACCCGGCGGCTTTTCTCGATGAATTCCTGCGACCGCCCCCGCAACAACTCCTGCCATTCGCGCGGGATCAGCCCTTCGGCGGCGAGAAAGCCGGTGGCGAAATAGCGCTCGCGCTGCGCCTGGGTGAGTACGCGTGGCGGCTGCGCAAGGATCGCTTCGGGGGTCATCGTGTCATCCCAACCCTTTTGAATTCGCCCGACTCCAGGCCAAACTTCAGGCCAGACGTCAGGATAGTCCGACTTTAGGATGGCGCGAACGCCGATGACCAGCGCCAAGCTCGAATACGGGATAGGCGCTCCCGCGCCCGGCGACACGGCCCGCTTCCGGCTGCGGGCGCCGCCACAGGAATTCCCGCAACTTGAGGAACGCCCGCGGCGCGTCGCGACAGACACAGGGCGCCGACGCACCCCTGCGGCGGCATTGCCGAGGGAGACCACGCGACCTACGATGAGGGAAGCGGCTGGAGCGGCGGCTCGGCCGCCGGATCGAGGCATGACCTATCGTGGCTTTTGAAGCTCTGCGCCGCGCGACGGGCGGCTTCGACAACCTTGCCCGCGCCTTCTCCCACCGCAATTACCGGGTCTATATCAGCGGCAACGGCGTCTCGCTGATCGGCACCTGGCTGCAGCGGGTGTCGGTCGGCTGGCTGGCGTGGACCCTGACCCATTCCGGCACCTGGCTCGGCCTCGTCTCGCTGGCCGAGTTCCTGCCGGTGATGTTTTTGAGCCCGCTGGCCGGGGTGATGGCCGACCGCCGCGATCGGGTCGGCATCATCCGCATCACCCAGCTCATCGGCTGCGCCCAGGCAACGACGCTGGCGCTGCTGGTTTGGAGCGACCTTATCTCGATCCACCTGCTGTTTACGCTGGTGCTGCTGCTCGGGATCAACCAGGGCATCGCCCAGCCGGCGCGCCTCGCGCTGATCCCGACCCTGGTGGACCGGCAGGCGCTGCCATCGGCGCTGGCGATCAACTCGATCGTCTTCAATTCCGCGCGGTTCATCGGCCCGGCGATCGCCGGCGTGTTGATCGCCCGGGTCGGGATCGCCGCCGCCTTTGCCGCCAATGCGGTCGCCTATATCGCGTTCCAGATCTCGCTCGCCAATCTGCGCGACATCCCGCCCCTGCCGGTGCGGGCGGCGCAGAACGCCGTGCGCGCCTCGATCGAGGCGTTTTCCTATGCCGGCAAGCATCCCGGGATTGCGCCGATGCTGGTGCTGTTTGCGGTGACGACGATCGGCACTCGCGGCTTTATCGAGCTGTTCCCCGGTTTTGCCGACAGCGTCTTCCATCGCGGGCCGCAAGGTCTGGCGACCCTGACCTCGACGGTGGGCCTGGGCGCGATCTGCGGCGGCATCTGGATGTTGATCCGCTCGCAACTCAACGGGCTGACCAACGTCGTCCTTGCCAACACGCTGCTGATGTCGGTGGCGATCGTCGCCTTCACCGCGACCGACCGGTTCACCCTGGCCTTGCCGTGCGTCTTTGTCGCCGGGGCGGCGATGGTGGTCACCGGGATCGGCGCGCAGACGCTGATCCAGTCCTCGGTCGACCGCAGCATGGCGGGGCGGGTGATGGCGCTTTACGGGATGATCTTTCGCGCCGGGCCGGCGCTGGGCGCGGTGGTGATGGGCACCGCCAGCGAGCATTTCGGCCTGCGCCTGCCGCTGGCGATCGGCGCGCTCGTGTCGATCGGGTTCTGGACGCTGACCCTGACCCGGCGCAGGGCCATCGCCGGCGCGCTCGAAAGCCCGCCACCGCCGATGCCGGTCCTTCCCGGGACCGCATCGGCCGAGCGCGGCGCATGACGGCGGGCAATCGCCTCCTGTGCTTCGGGCTCGGCTATACGGCGCAAGCCTTCACCCGGCGGCTCGGCCCCGACTGGGCCGTCATCGGCACGACGCGCGGCGGCGACGGCGGCGCGCTGCGCTTCGACCGCGACCACCCGCTGCCGCGCGAAAAATTTGCCGGCGCCACCCATATCCTCGTGTCGATCCCGCCCGATGAGCAGGGCGATCCGGTGATCGACATCCACGGCGCCGACATCGCCGCGGTGTCGAGCCTGCACTGGGTCGGCTATCTGTCGACAACCGGAGTGTATGGGACGCGCGATGGCGGCTGGGGCGACGAGGCCGCCGCCCTGCACCCGACGGGCCGACGCGGCGAGCGCCGGGTCGCCGCCGAAACGGCCTGGCTCGGCCTGTGGCGAAACACCGCCGTGCCGGTGCACCTCTTCCGCCTGGCGGGGATCTACGGACCGGGGCGCAGCGCGTTCGACGGGTTGCGCGCCGGCGCCGCCAAACGCATCGACAGTCCCGGCCAGGTGTTTTCGCGCATCCACGTGGATGATATCGCGAGCGTGCTGCTGGCCTCGATCGCCCGACCTCGGCCCGGTGCGATCTACAATGTCTGCGACGACGAGCCGGCAGCAGGCGCCGATGTCGTCGCCTATGCCGCAAAGCTGTTGGGGGTCGACCCGCCGCCACTGCTGCCGCTCGACGCCGCCGACCTCACCCCGATGGCGCGCAGCTTCTATGTCGACAACAAGCGGGTGGCGAATGCGCTGGTCAAACGCGAGCTGGGCATGAGGCTGGCCTACCCGAACTATCGCGCCGGGTTGGCTGCGATTCTGGCGGCCAGCGGCTGAGAGGCTTGCCTCGCGCGCCGCCGTCCGGCATCGTCCGGGGCAGCGAGCGATGGTCAGGTTGGGGAGGAAAGTCGATGGCGTACAATGTGCTGATGATGGGGGCCTCCTACGGCTCGCTCTTGGCGATCAAGCTGCTCTTCGGCGGCCACAAGATCACGATGGTCTGCCTCCCCAACGAGGTCGAGGCGTTCAATTCGGACGGCGCCCATGTGCGGATGCCGATCCGCGGCCGCGCCACCCCGGTCGACCTCGACTCGCGCAAGCTGCCGGGGAGCCTCAAGGCCGCCGGCACCGCCGACGTCGACCCCAAGGATTACGACCTCGTCGTGCTCGGCATGCAGGAGCCGCAATACCGCTCGCCCGGCGTGCGCGAACTGCTCGATGCCGCGGCGCGCGCCAAGGTGCCGTGCATGTCGATCATGAACATGCCGCCCCTGCCCTATATGCGGCGCATCCCCGGCCTTGACGCCGACGCGCTGAAATCGTGCTACACCGACGCCGGCGTGTGGGACAATTTCGAGCCCGGCAAGCTGACCCTGTGCAGCCCCGCCCCACAGGCGATCCGACCGCCCGGCGAAAAGATCAACTTCCTGCTGGTCACGCTGCCGACCAATTTCAAATCGGCGCGGTTTGCCTCCGACGCCGACACCAACATCCTCCGCTCGCTGCAGAAGGATGTCGACGGCATCCGCTACGATCCCGGCGACGGCCACCCGATCGACCTGCCGGTAAAGCTCAAGGTGCACGAGTCGATCTTCGTGCCGCTCGCCAAATGGGCAATGCTGTTGACCGGCAACTACCGCTGCGTCACCGCCGACAGCGCCATCGATATCAAGGACGCGGTCCACGCCGATCTCGCCAAGTCGGCCTCGGTGTACAACTGGGTGATGGAAGTCTGCACCAAGCTCGGCGCCGACCCGGCCGACCTGGTGCCGTTTGAGAAATACGCCGCCGCCGCCAACGGGCTGGTGCGGCCGTCCTCGGCGGCGCGCGCGCTCAACAACGGGGTGCCGAACATCGAGCGCACCGACCGGCTGGTGCAGCTCCTCGGCCACCAGCTCGGCATGCAGAACCCGATCGTCGACGCGACCGTGAAGCAAGTCGACGCCCGGCTGGAGGCCAACCGCAAGAAGGCCGCCTGAATTTTCCGTCATTGCGAGCGCAGCGAAGCAATCTCGTTATCGGGCACGCATCCCATCGAGATTACCTGGTCGTGCAAGCGCTCCTCGCAATGACGGCGGGGGCTAGGACGTGAAGGGCAACGTTCTCGGTTTCGACCCGGACACCAATACCGGCGCGATCAG
Organism: Allostellaceae bacterium; assembly: GCA_035632515.1. Lineage (GTDB taxonomy): Bacteria > Pseudomonadota > Alphaproteobacteria > ATCC43930 > CGMCC-115725 > DATARH01. The sequence goes on from DASQGR010000066.1 coordinate 6,418, forward strand.
CGGCCATGACGGCCAGCGCTACGATTTCGTGCGAATCGAGTGGCGCGGGCCGGGGCGGCCGTCGCGCGGCGAGACGGTCGATTTCATCCCCGATGGGCAGCGGGCAACGCAGATCTACCCGCTCGCCGGCCGGTACGACCCGGCGGAAGCCGACACCGCCAACATTGTCTACATCCTCTATCTGGTCAGCCTGCTGGTCGGCGTCACCAGCATTGTCGGCGTGATCATGGCCTACGTGAATCGCGCCGAAGCGCCGGAATGGGTCGCGACCCATTACCGCTTCCAGATCCGCACCTTTTGGATCGGACTGCTCTATGGTGCCATCGGCGTGGCCACGATCATTATCGTCATCGGCATTTTTTGGCTGATGTTCGTGCTGGTCTGGTACGTCGTACGCTGCGCCAAGGGGATGCAGGCAATCTCTCGCGGCATGCCCTACGAACGACCGGCCACCTGGTGGTGGTGACCCGGCATCGGATCGCCGGGCACGCGTGGTAGCCCCGCGCCTCTGGCAACTTCCGCTTGGGCGCGACAATCTGTACTATTCGGCACGCAGATTTGGGGGACCGCCATGAAGGGCAACGTCATCGGGTTCGACCCCGACACCAATACCGGGGCAATCAGCGGACATGACGGCAACCGCTACGATTTCGCCACGGCCGACTGGCGGGCCCATTCCCCGCCCCGGCACGGCGATGTCGTCGACTTCCAGCCCGAGGGAAGACGCGCCGCCCAGATTTACTTGGTGCAGGCCGAATACGTCCCGCCCAGCTTTGGCGCATTTTATTTTTCGCCATCGGGGCGCATTTCTCGCTCCCAATTTTGGCTCAGAGCAATACTGCCCATCTGGGGAATTTGGACAATACTGTACATCATCACAGTCAGCATGGCGATCGGCGAGAGTACCGTCGGCGCGGGGATTTTTGGTTTTCTCTTGGTGATATATACACTTGTGATTATTTGGCCTGCGTTTGCGACCTACATAAAGCGCATCCACGATCGTAACAAATCCGCCTGGTTCATCCTCATTCCTCTGATCCCCGGCGTCCTCCTCAGCATCGTCTGGAGCGTCGCGCTGATCGGCGCCGTTTCATCGATCGCAACCGGCTCCCAGGCCGGAGTCGGCGTCCTGGTCGGTGCGGGCGCCTTTACCTGGATTCTGCTTCTGGTGCATATCGGCGTTTCCATCTGGTTTTTCGTCGAATTCGGCTGCCTGCGCGGCACGATCGGCGACAACAGGTTCGGCCCCGATCCGGTGCACCAATAGAGCCTGCCGACACAGCAAAAGGGCCGGAAAATCCGGCCCTTTTCAGTTGAGCACGGCGTCAGGTGACAGCACGGCGTCAGCAGGACGAGGAGCCAGAGTCGCCACCCCCGTAGTCGCCGCTATCGCCACTGTCGCCGCCGCCGTAATCACCGCCGCCGCCGTAATCGCCGCCACCACCGTAATCGCCACCGCCGGCATAGCTGCTGTCGCCACCGCCGTAGCCGCTACCGCCGTAATCGCCGCCGCCTTGGTCGCCGTAATTATTGATCACGGTTTCGCTGATGCCGCCCGGCATCCCCATCCCGCCCATTCCGCCAAAGCCGCCAAGACCGCTGGCGTAGCCGTGGCCGAACAACGAGGAAATGCCCTGGAACAAGAGGGCGCCGCCGGCGAATTGCGCCCAAAGATCCCGCCCAGGAAACTGGTCGGCTGCGCCGGCGGGGCCAACGCCGCGACCTGCCGCTCCAGTTCGGCGATGCGGTCCTGCGCGTTATGGAGGGACAGATCCTGGATCAGCACGGTCTGCACCAGGTAATAGGGCGCATCCGGCTGCTGCGCTATCGCCTGACGGATCAGTTGGTCGGCTTCGGGATCCTTGGGTTGACCGCCCGCATTTCTAAGGCGGACCAGCAAGGTCGTGATCAGATCGCGTTCTTGGGGTTCCATCGGTACCTGCCCGTGCAAGTCGCGCCTTCCCGCGAAGGCCGCCGACGCCTCGATCGCCAAAGCGTCGCGGTTAATGTGGGGAGCGGCCCCCGCGGGTCAATGAGGCGCGGGTTTCTCATAGAAGCGCCATTGCCGGCTCGATCAGTCCCGGGCCGTTGTGCTTGACATCGCCGACGCGCTTGTCGACCGGCCACCGCGCCATCGCCTCGGCCGGATAGGGCGCGAGCAGCGCCTTGAGCGCGGCAGCACCGACCGGCGTCTCGCCGAGCCAGGCTCCCCAGGCGGCGGGCGGCAGGATCACCGGCATCCGCTCGTGCAGATCGACCAGCAACGGGTTCGCCGGACAGGTAACGATTGTGGTGCTGCGCACCGTCTCCCCCGCGGGCGAGCGCCAGATCTCCCACAACCCGGCCAGCGCCATCATGCCCGGCTCTTCCTCCGGCTCCCTCCCCGGCTCCCTCAGGGCGATCGCATAAGGCTCGCGCTCCTTGCCCCGCTTTTTCCATTCGTAGAAGCCGTCAAGCGGGATCAGGCAGCGGCGCGCCCGAAACGCGTCGCGAAAAGCCGGCTTGTCCTCGATCCCCTCGCAGCGGGCGTTGAAGGTGGAAAAGCCGATCTTGATGTCCCGGGCCCAGGACGGGATCAGCCCCCAACGGGCGACATCGAGCCGGCGCACGCGCTGCGTCGGGTGATGGCGCACGATGGCGAGGTCCTGCGTCGGGGCCAGGTTCCAGTTCGGCTGGAGGTTGGGCAGCGGATAGCCCGGGGCGATGCCGAAGGCCTCGGCGATTTCATCCGGATCGGAGGAAAGGCGCGCCCGCCCGCACATGACACCGCCCATGACAGCTTCGATCACGTCATTCCCGCGAAAAGCGGAAAGCCGGGGCCGCGCGACGACGCGGTCGTCGCGGGCGCCGCAAGCTAGATACCGCGCTGTCGGGATTATTTCCCGCCCGCCATCGTCAGGTCTGCTTGAAGCAGCGATTGGCGTTTTCCCAGAACAGCTTGCGCGCCCGCTCTCCGGTGACGCCCGGCCATTCGAGGATCTTGTCGATCGAGTTCGGGAACCACGATTCGAAATGCGGGTAGTCGGAGCCGAACATCAGGCAGCCGTCGCCGAGCGCGCCGGTCACCATGTTGAACATCGGCTCGTGCTCGTGCGCCTCGATATTGGCAAAGACGCGGCCGGCGGCGAATTGCTCGCTCGGCAGCATCTTCAGCTTGGCGGTGCGGCCGACATAGCCGACCTGTTCGTCCATCCGCCGCACCCAGAACGGCAGCCAGCCGAAGCCGCATTCGAGCACGCACAGCCTGAGGCCGGGGTAGCGGTCGAGAATGCCGCCGGCGAGAAACCCGGCCATGAACCGCATCGCGCCCCACGGATGCGAGCACAGCCGCGCCAGGTAGACGTTGTCCCACATCTCGGTGTAGCCGGGAAAATACGGTGCCGACCAAGTGAAGCTGTGATGGACGATGGCGAGGTCGTGGTCCTCGGCAGCGCGCCAGATCGGCTCGAGGTCGGGATGGTCGACCGGCATGTCGTTGCCGAGCAGCGGCTGCACCGCGACCGCCCATTTGGAGGTGCCCCATTTCCTGATTTCTTCGACGGCCGCGGCGACATTACGGGTCGAGGCGACGATCGGCCCTTTCAAGCGGTCGGGATAGGGGCCGCAGAACGCTTCCATGTGACGGTGATAGGCGCGGATCAGGCCCGTTTCGAGCGAGACGTCGGGAACGCCGACGATGCTGGTCCATACCGACGGCACGAGGAAATGCACGTCCGATCCTTCCTCGTCCATGTCGAAAACCCGATTGTCGGAGCGGTCATCGACGACCCCAAAGCTCGGCCGCCGCTTGCCGCGCCACACTCGCCCGTCGCCGGTGCCGGGGCGCGCCTCGGCCTCGCCGAGCGTGCGCTCGTAAAGCCGCTGCTCGAAGCGATAGGTATTGCGGGTGCCGCCATCGATGGTGCGCGACTTGACCGCAATGCGATAGGGAGCGAGGTCATCGAGCCGGGCGCGAAAGCTCGGATCGACGTATTTTTCGAGCACGTCCGCGCCGGGATCGATATGAGTGTCGGTATCGTAGACGCGAAATCCTTCCCGCATCGCTGGCCTCCCTGCAGACGCACAACCCGGACGTGAGGATGCGCCCGCCGCCTGCCCTGTGCAATCCTCGCGGGCAGCGCTGCCGTGTCAGGACAAGAATGCGGCCGAACCGTTGATGGCGGCAGCCGGCCCCTGTTTTGGGGCGGCCGTAGTGCTGGTTCTCGCGGTCAGCCCTGCGCCGCGGTAGCAAGTTCCCCGTTGCAACCCTGTTCAGGCCTTGTCGAGCCAGAACGTGTCTTCGCGCACGACGTCGTAGATGCCGAAATAATCCTTGGGGTTATGGCCTTTGACGTAATCGGCGTAGACGTCGTTGATCTGCTCCCAGGCGACCGGCAGCACCGGGATCTCCTGTTCCATGATCACCTCGGTCTTGCGGACCAAGGCCAGACGCTTTGCCGGATCGACCTCGCGATCGATCTCGTCGAGCAGCCCGTTGAACTCCTTGTTGTCCCAGGCCGAATAGTTCTGCGGCCCGCCGGTGCGGTACCAGGCGTTGAAGTAGTCCGACGGGTCGAGCAAGGTCGACACCACGGCGCCGATCGCCAGGTCGAAATGCCCATTGGCGGTATCGTCGAACCATACCGACTCGACCACCGTCCGCAGGTTGCATTTTACGTTGAGCCCTTCCTGCAGCATGGCCTGAATGGCCTGCGCCCACAGCTTGAAGCTCGGCACGTCGCGCACCAGAAAATCGAGCGGCTCCTTGAGCCCGTCCTTGAACCCGGCGGCGGCGAGCAGCGACTTGGCTTCCTTGAGCGCGGCGGTCGCGTCCGACTGGTAGCCGATCCGCTTGAACAATTCTTCCTTTGGCGTGGCGAACTCCGAGAACGGGTAGATAAAGCCGCCGACCTGCATCGGCGTCACGTCCTTGACCACGTCGATGAGCGCCGGTCGGTCGAACGCCAGATGCAGGGCGCGCCGTACCCGCGGATCGTCGAGCGGCTTTTTCTTGTGGTTGAGCCAGACCCCCTGAATGACGCTCTGGTTGAACGTGGCGGTCAACAGGCCCGGCTTCTCCTTGGCCTTGCGTACCGTCACCGGGTCGGTGATGCGGATGTAGTCGGTGCGGCCCGACAGGATCGACGAACCGAGCTCGGTCGAAAACGGCAGCGCGTGATAAAACTCGATGCCGTCGAGATAGGGCAGCGGATTGTTCCAATAATCCTTGTTCTTCTCGAACACCCAGACCTCGTTTTCGACCCGCCGCTTGCTTTTGAAGGGGCCGGTGCCGGGATAAATCTCTACCTTGCGCAAATTGTAGTTGTTGTCCTCGAGCGTTTTCTTGCGGACGATGACGTTCCAGCCGCTGGCGATCGCCGACATAATGAAATTCGGCGGGCGCGTCTCGGAAAGCTTGAACTGCACCGTGTATTTGTCGGGTGCGGTGATCTCGCTCACCGCCCTGAACAGCACGCTGCGCGGGATGTTGATGCCCTGCGGCGGCTTTGCGATGCGATCGAAGGTGGCCTTGATGTCCTCGGCGGTCAGTTCGGCGCCGTCGTGGAACTGCACGCCTTGGCGCAGCATGAAGGTGTAGGTCTTGCCGTCCTTGGCGATGTCCCAGCTATGCGCGAGGTCGGGGATGATGGTCTTGCCGCTGTCGCGTGGGTCGCGCCGGATCAGGTTGTCGAACATGACCCCCTGCGAGGCTAGGCTGTTGATCGTTCCCGACTGGTGCACGTCGAAATGCGGCGGGCGCATGGTGATGCCGTAGCGCAGCACGCCGCCGGATTTGGGGTTGGGCTCGGGCGCGGCGAGCTTGAATTTCGAGCCGTCGAACTGCAGCGGAATGTCGGCCATCGCCCAGTCCGGCCGCAGCCCGTAGGCGGCCGCCGCCACCGCCGCGCTGCCCTTGAGGAAATCGCGCCGGTTCCACCCCGACCGCGACGAATTCCACCCGCTCATCAGGTTCCCTCCCGCCTTGGCTCTTTCCGGAATTGATCGCGGCATGCTCTAATCGCGCGCGACCTTTGTTGTGCCAAGCAACAAGTAACACGGCAAAAACATCGGAGTCACTTCTTGAATCAGGGAGTTGCAGCCGGCGACATGGCGGTGGATGTACCGCCGGCACCCGGTCAGAACATTCTCGAGATCGACGATCTGCACACGCATTTCTTCACCCAGGCAGGGGTGGTGCGGGCGGTCGACGGGGTGTCCTATGCCGTGCGCGCCGGCGAAACCCTGGGTATCGTCGGCGAGAGCGGGTGCGGCAAGAGCGTTACCGCGCTGTCGGTGCTGCGCCTTGTCGCCAGCCCGCCGGGGCGGATCGTCGGCGGCGCCATCCGCTTTGACGGCGCCAACCTGCTCCACCTCGGCGAAAGCGAGATGGAGGCGATCCGGGGCAACGAGATCTCGATGATCTTTCAGGAGCCGATGACCTCGCTCAACCCGCTGATGACGGTCGGCCGCCAGATCGGCGAGGCGGTCGCGCTGCACCAGGGACTGGCCAAGAAAGAGGCCTGGGCGCGCGCGGTCGACATGCTGCGTCGGGTGTCGATCCCCGAACCCGAGCGCCGCTTCCACGCCTACCCGCACCAGCTTTCCGGCGGCATGCGCCAGCGGGTGATGATCGCGATGGCGCTGTCGTGCAATCCCAACGTACTGATCGCCGACGAGCCGACAACCGCCCTCGATGTGACGATCCAGGCGCAGATCCTCGAATTGATGCGCGAGCTGCAGGAGACTTTGGGCACGGCGATCATCCTGATCACGCACGACATGGGGGTTGTCGCCGAAAACGCCGACCGCGTCGCGGTGATGTATGCCGGCCGCAAGGTCGAGGAAGCCGCCGCCAAGACGCTGTTCGAGAACCCGGGCCACCCCTATACCCGCGGCCTGCTCGGCTCGATCCCCAAGCTCGATGTCGCCGCGCACCTCGACGCCCGCCGCAACAGACTTACCGAAATCAAGGGCTTGGTACCGTCGCTTCACAATCTGGGTGAAGGCTGCACGTTTGCCCCGCGCTGCGAATTCGCCACCGATCAGTGCCGCGCCGCCTACCCGCCGCTGGTCCAGCACCGGCCGGGCCACACGATCGCCTGCTGGCATGCCGACAAATTTCTGGCCGACGCGGCATGACCGTCGCCCCCGCCACCACCCCCGCCCGCAATGCGCCGCTGATCGAGGTGCGCGACCTCAAAAAGCACTTCCCGATCCTCAAGGGCGTGTTTTCCCGCCCGGCGGGCACCGTCTATGCGGTCGACGGGGTATCGTTCTGCATCGATCGCGGCGAGACGCTGGGCCTGGTCGGCGAGAGCGGTTGCGGCAAGTCGACGGTCGGCCGCACCCTGCTGAAGCTCCTGGAGCCGACCGCCGGCCGGATCCTCGTTCGCGGCGAGGATATCACCGACCATGACCAGGAGCGGATGCTGCCCTTTCGCCGGCAGATGCAGATGATCTACCAGGACCCTTACGCATCGCTCAACCCGCGCATGTCGGCGGGCGAGATCGTCGGCGAGCCGATGGTGATCCACCGCGTCGCCGACGGCGACGAGCGCCGCGACCGCGTTGCATCATTGTTCGAGCGGGTGGGCCTGCGGCCGGAGCTGATGAGCGCCTACCCGCACGAATTCTCCGGCGGGCAGCGCCAGCGCATCGGCATCGCCCGGGCATTGGCGCTGAGCCCCGAACTGGTCGTCGGCGACGAGCCGGTCTCGGCGCTCGACGTATCGATCCAGGCGCAGATCATCAATTTGCTGATGGATCTGCAGGACGAATTCAACCTGAGCTACCTCTTCGTCGCCCACGACCTGGCGGTGGTCGAGCACCTGTCGCACCGGGTGGCGGTCATGTATCTCGGCCGCATCGTCGAGCTGACCGACAAGACCACCCTGTTCGAGATGCCGTTGCACCCCTATACCGAGGCGCTGCTGTCGGCGGTGCCGATCCCCAAGGCGAGCGCGCGCAGCCGCAGGCGCGTGATCCTCAAAGGCGACGTGCCGAGCCCGATCAACCCGCCCGCCGGCTGCCATTTCCACACCCGCTGCCTCTATGCGACCGCCCGCTGCCGCACCGAGGCGCTGGCACTGCGCGAGGTGATGCCCGGCCACTGGACCGCGTGCCACCTGCACGATGGCGGCGTGAAATTCCCCTTGGCGCCGCCGGCGGGCTCGAGCGCCTAGACCGCCCTCCGGAGCCGCGGGTCGAGGACGTCGCGGATGCCGTCGCCCAGGAGGTTGAAGGCGAGCACGGTGACGGTGATTGCGGCGCCGGGAAACAGCACCAGCCACCACGGCGGCACCAGCCCGGCATTCAGCGAGTCGGCCAGCATGTTGCCCCAGGTCGGGGTCGGCGGCGGGATGCCGACGCCGAGAAAGCCGAGCGCCGCCTCGATGACGATGGCAACCCCGAGATGGGTCGTCGCCAGGATCAGGTAGGGCGCAATGCATTGCGGCAGGATGTGCCGCAGCATCACCCGCATCCTGGACGCGCCGACGCCGCGCGCCGCCTCGACATACGACATTTCCTTCAGCGACAGCACGACCGCACGGATCACCCGCCCGCCAAACGGAATCCGGGTGATGGCGATGGCAACGATAACCGTGCCGAATCCGGCGCCGAGCGCCATCGCGATCGCCATTGCCAGGATGAGATCCGGGAAGGACTGGAGGAATTCGATGATCCGCTGGCTGACGAGATCGAAGCGGCCGCCGAGATAGCCGCTCGCCAGCCCCCACAGCGCCCCCAGGGTCGTACCGAACAGCACCGCGCCCAGGGCCACGGTCAGCGAGGCGCGACTGCCGTAAACGACCCGGCTGAGCACGTCGCGGCCGATCTGGTCGGTGCCGAAGACGTGGCGCTCGGTCGGCGGCTTCGTCATTGCCCGGAAATCGGATTTGAGCGGGTCGTACGGCGCGAGCGCCGGCGCGGCGACGGCCATCGCCAGGATCAGCGCGGCGATGCAGCCCCAAAAGGCCGACATCGGCGAGCGACGGGCGAACATCCTCAAGCTCCGTCCGACCCGGCGCAGCCCTTTCGGCTTTGCGTTCGTTGGCAGCGCGAACGGGGCGGCGGGCTCTGCGGCGCTCATTGGTAGCGGATCCTCGGGTCCAGCCAGGCGATGGTCAAATCCACCAGAATATTCAGCAGCACAAAGACGATCGAGTAGAGGAACACCAGGTTCTGCATAACGAAGACGTCGCGCTCGTAGACCGCAGTAAACATCGAGTAGCCCAGCCCCGGCGTGCCGAAAGCGCGCTCGACCGGGATCGAGCCGGCGAGAACGAACCCGAGCAAAATGCCCGAAAGCGTAATCACCGGGAGCAGTGCGTTCGGCAACGCGTGGCGGCTGATCACCGGCCACCGCGAGAGCCCCTTGGCACGAGCGGTGCGCACGTAATCCTCGCGGATCACCTCGAGCAGGCTGGAGCGGGCCATGCGCGCGATATAGGCGGCTTGGCCGAGCCCCAGCACGATCGCCGGCCCGACGACAATCTGCAGGTTGGCGATCGGATCGGTGAACAGCGAGGCGCCGGCCAGTGGCGCCCGGTAGCCGAACACAAACAGCAGGAACAGTACGATCAGCATGCCGAGCCAGAACCCCGGCACCGCCAGGAAAAAAATGCTGAGAAAGCGCGAGACGTTGTCGCCGACGCTGTTGGGCTTCAGCGCGCTGACGATTGCCACCGGCACGCCGACGAGCCACGACAGGATCACCGAGAGGATGGCGATCTCTGCGGTCAGCGGGCCGCGCCGCGCGATCATCTCGCCCACGCTTTCGGCGCGGAAAAACGAGTGCCCCAGATTGCCGCTGGCGATGTCCCGCATCCAGTGCAGGTATTGCAGCCATAAAGGGTCGCTCAGGCCAAGCTGCGCCATGTAATTGGCGCGCTCGGCGGCGGAGAGCTTGGTGAACCCCTCCATGCCGAACACCGCGACAAGCGGATCCCCCGGCAGGACGCGAAGGATTGCGAAGACCAGCACCGAGACGACAAATACCGTCACCAAGCCGAAGGCCAACCGCCGTACGATGTAGTTGTACATGGCGCGGATACCGGGGGTGCGAGGCCGAACCGCAAGGGTCGAGCGCTTACTATCGAACTTTTCCCGCCGCGCCTAGCCCGGATATCCCCCGGTGCCGGTCCATCGACGGTATTCCCCCGCCGGGGCACCTTCGGCTGGGGCACCTTCGGCTGGGGCACCTTCGGTTTGACTCGCGCCGGCGCGAAGCGCCACATAGATTTTCGGACGGCAGCGCGATCTGAAAGGCCGGAAGCCATGCTGACGATAGATGTCCAGGTGCACGCTTACGAACGCAACCACCCGGGCCGGCCCTGGGTCGGCACCCTCCACGGGCCGGCGGAGGTCACCGGCGACCAGATGGTGGCGGCGATGGACGCCGTCGGCGTCGACGGCGCAGTATTGGTCTCGCCGTTCAGCATGTACGGCTACGATGCCAGCTATGCCCTCGAGGTTCACGCGGCTCATCCGCTCCGGTTCGGCCTGGTCAAGCCGGTGGACCCGAACGATCCCGCGGTGGCCGAAACGATCGCCGAGTGGGCGACCACCACGGGCACGGTCGGCATTCGGATCATGATGCGGGACAACGTCTCGGCCGATCCTGCCGACCCCGGCATCAACCGGGCTCTGGCGGCTGCGGCGCAGCATTCCCTGCCGGTCAACCTGCTGTGCTGGGGGCGCCTGGAGCAGGCCGGGCAACTGGCGGCGCGAAACCCGAATACGCGGCTGGTGATCGACCACCTCGGGCTGCAGCAGCCCTTCGAGCCGCCGGCCCCGGCGCAGCCCTTTGCCGATCTGCCGAAGCTGTTGGCGCTGGCGGCGCACGACAACATCACGGTCAAGATCAGCGGGGCCTGCACGCTGTCCCACGAACCGTTCCCCTACAAGGACATCTGGGATCCGCTCGGTCGCATCTTCGACGCCTTTGGCTTCAATCGTTGCATGTGGGGCACCGACTGGACGCGCGCAGTCGCATTGCTAACCTACGAGCAGGGGGTCGAGGCGTTTCGCGTCACCGATCGCCTGTCCGACGGCGACCGCACCGCCCTGATGGGCGAGACCTTGACGCGGGTGTATAACTGGTCGCCGTCAAAAGGCTGATCGTCGCCCCTTTGGTGGCGCGGCGGATGCCCCGACCGCGAATGCCCGCCGCGAATGCCCGCGCGGCCCCGGGCCTTTTGGGGCGCGCGGCAAGATCAATTAGCATGCGCGCACTAGGGTCGATCCTCCCCCTCATGAAAGGATACCGACATGCCGAGCTTTGACCATCACGGCGCCCACATCCATTACGAGGAATTCGGCGAGGGCTTTCCGATCCTGACCTTTGCGCCCGCCGGGCTGCAGTCGGTGATCGCGGTCTGGGGCCAGCCTTCCGCCCCGATCAACCCGACGACTGAGTTCTCGTCAAACTACCGCGTGATCGCGATGGACCAGCGCAACGCCGGCGGCCAGTCGCGCGCGCCGATCACGGCACAGGACGGCTGGGACAGCTACACCACCGATCACATCGCGCTGCTCGATCATCTGCGCATCGACCGCTGCCATCTCTACGGCCAGTGCATCGGCGGCTCGTTCATCATCAACATGCTCAGGCACCATCCCGAGCGGGTCGCCGCTGCTGTGCTGGCGCAGCCGATCGGCCGCGTCGGTCCGATGGCGCCGGGCCGCCCTGCCCGCTTCAACGGCTGGGCCGAGACGCTGAAGGACCATCCGGAGGCGACGCAACCGGTGCTCGACGCATTCTGCCGCAACCTCTATGCCGCCGGCTTCGTCTATTGCGCCGACCGCGAGTTCGTAAAGACGATCAAGGCGCCGTGCCTGATCCTCGCCGGCAACGATGATGCGCATCCCTGGCCGATCTCCGAGGAGCTGTCAAAGCTGGTCCCGGGCTGCGAATTCGTCGCGGAGTGGAAGACCGAACCGGCGCTGACCCCGGCGAAGGCCAAGGTCAAGGCGTTCCTCGCGAAGCACACGCCATCGCGGTAGCAGCGACGGGCCACCGGCGAAATCGACCTTACGGCAAAATCGACGTTACGCGACGGGCGCCGAGGATCGTTTGTGCGGTGTCGGCGTTCAGTTGGCGAAAGGAGGTCGCCAATGAGCAAGGTCACCGTCGAACAGCCATCCGGAGTTTCATTGAGCCAGACCATGGGTGCCATCAGCGTTTGGCTCGACACTCAAGGGATCGAGCCCCTCAGCTTCCAGCCCGTCGCATTGGCGAAGGGGATCGGCTTCGAACTAAGGTTCCGCGACGAGAAAGACGCGCACCTCTTCGGCGAGGAATTTGCCTGACGGCTCTCGCCACCGAACCGGAGCTTAAAAAGGCCGGTCGGGGTGCCGGCGGGGCACAAGCCGGAACCCCGAACTCGCCCGTTACCCTCAAATTGCAAGCTGGCTTTCAGCCTGGCTTCCGGGGGAAGCACGATCTATTTAGCTCGCTGCCTCAAAGCAGTTCCCCACCCGCGGGTCTACGTCTTTGTTTGCGAACGTCCGGGGAAAAGACGTGGATGGCCGGGTCAAGCCCGGCCAAGGTGCTACGCAAAGCGAATCGCCTAAACAAACAACGCTCTAACGGCAATCGCTAGCCTCGCCCGATCGCGTTGCGCACCTCGGTGGTGAGTTCGGCCAGGCGAAACGGCTTTTTGATCCGTCGATCGGCGCCCGTTCTGGTGTCGTCGCCGACCGTCTCGGCATATCCCGTTGCGTAAAGAACGCGCAGCTCCGGCCGTTTCTCGCGAGCGCGCCGCACGGTCTCGATCCCGCTCAGCCCCGGCATGGCAATGTCGATGACAACCAGGTCGTAGGATTCGCCGCGCGC
>DASQGR010000067.1:0-8225 GCA_035632515.1 Allostellaceae bacterium
GCGCGACCACCGCCTGCTCCAGGAGGTTCTGCAACTCGAGCGTTTCGACGAGATCGCTGTTCCAGATCATCGAGCGGTCGGCGATGCCGACCTGGTCGAAGCTGCGCGCCGCGGTGTCGATCTTCTCCACCCCTTGCTTCAGCACCTCGGCGGTGCGGAAGACGGCGCAATTGTTCTGCATTATGCGCTGCATTTCGGTGCGCAGCGAGCCCGGCTTGCGGTCGCCCTTCGAATGGCGCACCGCGTCCAGTCGGGCGATCGACGCCTCGCCGGCGCCGCTGCTCATCGGCGGATGCGACATGCCCGGGCGGACCAGCTCGACCGCGCGATGCGCCGCGGCGCGGCCGAACACGACGATGTCCAAAAGCGAGTTGCAGCCCAGCCGGTTGGCGCCGTGAACCGACACGCAGGCGCTCTCGCCGACCGCCATCAGCCCTGGCGCCACCGCATCGGGGTCGTCTTCGGTCGGCCGCAACACCTCGCCGCGGTAATTGGTCGGCACCCCGCCCATGTTGTAGTGCACGGTCGGCAAAATCGGGATCGGCTCGCGGGTTACATCGACATTGGCGAAGATCTTGGCGGTCTCCGAGATGCCGGGCAGGCGTTGGTGCAGCACCTTGGGGTCGAGATGTTCGAGGTGGAGCAGGATGTGGTCCTTCTCGGGGCCGCAGCCGCGGCCTTCGAGGATCTCGACGGTCATCGCCCGGCTGACCACATCGCGGGAGGCAAGGTCTTTGGCGTGCGGCGCGTAGCGCTCCATAAAGCGCTCGCCCTCGCTGTTGGTGACGTAGCCGCCCTCGCCGCGGGCGCCTTCGGTAATCAGGCAGCCAGCGCCGTAGATGCCAGTGGGGTGGAACTGGATGAACTCCATGTCCTGCAGCGGCAGCCCGGCGCGCAGCACCATCGCGTTGCCGTCGCCGGTGCAGGTATGCGCCGAGGTGCAGGTGAAATAGGTGCGGCCGTACCCGCCGGTCGCCAGGATCACCATATGCGCGCGAAAGCGATGGATCGTGCCGTCCATCAGGTTCCACGCCATGACGCCGCGGCAGGCGCCTTCGCTGTCCATGATCAGATCGAGCGCGAAATACTCGATAAAGAACTCGGCGTTGTGGCGCAGCGACTGCTGGTAGAGCGTGTGCAGGATCGCGTGGCCGGTCCGGTCGGCGGCGGCGCAGGCGCGGTTCGCCGGTGCGCCGTCTCCGTAATCCATCATGTGGCCGCCAAACGGGCGCTGGTAGATCGAGCCGGATTCGGTGCGCGAGAACGGCACCCCGAAATGCTCGAGCTCGATCACCGCCGGCACCGCGTTGCGGCACATGTATTCGATCGCGTCCTGGTCGCCGAGCCAGTCCGACCCCTTGACCGTGTCGTACATGTGCCAGCGCCAGTCGTCCTCGCTCATGTTGCCGAGCGCGGCGGCAACCCCGCCCTGCGCCGCCACGGTATGGCTGCGGGTCGGGAACACCTTGGAGATGCAGGCGGTCTTCAGCCCCTCGACCGTGGCGCCCAGCGTCGCGCGCAAGCCGGCGCCGCCGGCGCCGACGACGACGACATCGTAGGCGTGATCGGTGATCGGATAGGCGGATGGCATGAGATGGCTCCGCTTTTGACTAGGCGCCGAGCGCCATCTTGAGCACGGCGAGGATGCCGCGCGCAGCGAACAGGATGCACAGCAGCCGCATGACCAGCAGCGTGCCGATCCGCATCGCCTCGCCGTGGATGTAGTCTTCGATGACGACCTGAAGGCCGAGCGCCGTATGGTAGAAGGTCGCGATCAGCAGCAGGATCAGGAAAACCGCCGGCATCGGGCTTCTGACCCAGGCGACGACATGGGCGTGGTCGGCGCCGACAAGCCCGATCACCGCGACCACCAGCCACAAGGTCAGCGGCACCAGCGCCAAAGCGCTGACCCGCTGGCGCCACCAATGCTCGACCCCTTCCTTGGCCGAGCCGAGGCCGATTGCGCGCCCCACGGGCGAGCGCATCCGGGTCATCGCCATGTTCAACGACCCCTCATCAATGGCCCCATTGGGAAATGCCGGCGATCCAGGCGACGATCGTCAGCGCCGCGGTGGCGGCGACGACGATCCAGCCGCCGACATAGACGCTGCGCAGATCGAGGCCGCGCCCGGTATCCCACACCAGATGCCGGATGCCGTTGCACAGATGGTAGAACAGCGCCGCGCTCCAGCCGAACAGCAGCAGCAAGCCGAGCCACGAGCCGAGAAAATGCTGGACGGCGGCATAGGGCTCGGGCCCGTCGGAGGCCGCGCCCAGCCACCACACCAGCAGGATCGTGCCGACCGAGAGCGCCACCCCGCTCGCCCGGTGCAGGATCGACATCACCGAAGTGAGCTGCCAGCGATAGATTTGCAGATGCGGTGAAAGCGGCCGCGGGTCGGACATCATGTGCTTGTTCCGGCGGAAACCACGCCTTTTGGTCGGGCCTTGACTTAGACCCCGATCCCCTGGGTGTCAACCAAGCCGGCCCGGCGCGAAGCTATTGGCTGATATGAGAAATGGGGCAGCCGGGAGCGGCGATCGCGGCGGATGAAAACCCTACACCGCCTCCAGCCTGCGATGCGGCGCCGCCGGCAGCTCGACCTCGATCGGGTCGCCGGGCCTGACCTCGCCGGCGGCAAGCACGATCCCCATGATCCCGGCCTTGCGGATCAGGTTGCCTTCGGCGTCGCGGTCCAGTGTCGCCGCCATCAGCCCCGGCTCGATCTTGTTGAGCTGGGCGCAGGGATTGCGCAGCCCGGTGATCTCGACAACGGCCGCCGCGCCGAGATGCAGCCGCGCGCCGGTCGGCAGGCCGAGCAGATCGACGCCGCGGGTGGTGATGTTCTCGCCCATGATTCCGGGCGACAAGCGAAAGCCGCCGGCTTCCAGCTCGTCGTGCAGTTCGGCGTGGATCAGATGGACCTGGCGCAGATTGGGCACGGTCGGGTCCTTGGCGACGCGCGAGCGGTGCTTGACCGTCACCCCCATATGCGCGTCGCCCTCGACCCCGAGCCCGGCCAGGAGGCGGATGCTGCCCTCGTTGGGCTTCGACAGCGTGTGGCCGGGGCTGCGGCTGACGGCGATCACGGTTGCGGGCATTTATTCTTCGACCTCGTCTCTCCCCATGTCCGCGTCAGCGGGCATCCGGGGCATGCGGTGGTCTTCGCATACCGGATTCCCGCCGTCGCGGAAATGACGAAATCGAGGCGGCCGGCAATCCGCGGGCGCCGGCGGCCTCAGTGCGCGGTTTTGCGCGCCCGGGTGGCGGCGCTCGCTACCGCGCGCAGCGAGGCGGTGAGGATGTCGCTGTCCATGCCGACGCCGTACAGCGTCATGCCGTCCTGGCTGCCGATCTCGACATAGGCGGCGGCCTGGGCATCGGCGCCGGCGCCGACCGCGTTCTCGTGGTAGTCGCGCACGGTCAGCGCGATGCCGCAGCTCTGCCGCACCGCATCGACAAAGGCGGCGATCGGCCCGTTGCCGACCCCCTCGATCACCTGCTCGGCGCCGTCGACGACGACCGTGGCGGAAATTCGCCGCTCGCCCGGCCGCGGCTCCGGCAGCAGGCTGTAATCGACGAGCGTGATTCCGTCGCGGCCGAGATAGGTTTCCTGGAAGAGGGCCCAGATATCGGCGCTGGTCAGCTCCTTGCCGGTGCGGTCGGTGACCTCCTGGACCACCTTCGAGAATTCGACCTGCAGGGCGCGCGGCAGGTCGAGCCCGTGATCCTCCTTCAGCAAATAGGCGACGCCGCCCTTGCCCGATTGCGAGTTGACCCGGATCACCGCCTCGTAGGTGCGGCCGAGATCCTTGGGATCGACCGGCAGGTAGGGCACCTCGAACAGTTCGTCGTTGCGCTTTTCCAACGCCTCGAAGCCCTTCTTGATCGCGTCCTGATGCGAGCCCGAGAACGCGGTGTAGACCAGCTCGCCGGCATAGGGATGGCGCGGATGCACCGGCAGCTGGTTGCAGTATTCGACGGTGCGGACGATCTCGTCGATGTCGTGGATTTCGAGCGTCGGATCGACCCCCTGGCTGAACAGGTTCAAGGCCAGGGTCATCACGTCGACATTGCCGGTGCGCTCGCCGTTGCCGAACAGCGTCCCCTCGACCCGGTCGGCCCCGGCCATGACCCCGAGCTCGGCGGCGGCGACGCCGGTGCCGCGGTCGTTGTGCGGGTGCAGGGAGAGGACGATCGAGTCGCGGTCGCGGATGTTGCGGCCAAACCACTCGATCTGGTCGGCATAGATATTGGGCGTCGCCATCTCGACCGTCGCCGGCAGGTTGAGGATGACCTTTTTCTGCGGCGTCGGCTGCCAGACATCCATCACCGCCTCGCAGATTTCGACTGCATAGGGCAGCTCGGTGCCGGTGAAGCTTTCGGGCGAGTACTGGTACATCACCTCGGTCCCGGGCATCGCCTCGGCGAGTTCGCGGATCTGCCTGGCCCCGGTGACGGCGATGTCGGTGATGCCGGCCTCGTCGAGCCCGAAGACGACCCGGCGCTGCAAGGTCGAGGTCGAGTTGTAGAGGTGCATGATCGCCCGCCGGGCGCCGCGGATCGCCTCAAAGCTGCGCTCGATCAATTCGCTGCGCGCCTGGGTCAGCACCTGGATGGTCACGTCGTCGGGGATGAGATCCTGTTCGACCAGCTCGCGGACAAAGGTGAAGTCGGTCTCGGAGGCGGCGGGAAAGCCGACCTCGATCTCCTTGAAGCCGAGTTTGACCAGCATGTCGAACATGCGGCGCTTGCGCTCGGGCCCCATCGGCTCGACCAGCGCCTGGTTGCCGTCGCGCAGGTCGACGCTGCACCAGATCGGCGCCTTGTCGATGACCCGCGAGGGCCATTTGCGGTCGGGCAGATTGATCGGCGCGAACGGGCGGTATTTGTGGATCGGCATAGTCGATTTTTGGGTCGATTTTTGGGACATCGGAAACTCCGGCGGCAAGCCGCGGCCTCTTGGCTCCGCGGCCGTAAATTCGGGATTGCGCAACGGCGGCCGACGGGCTCAGCCCCGCCGACCGGCGGTAAGTCGCAACACGCGAGCGCGCACGCGGCAACCCCGGCAGGTCTCAGACAACGACATCATGGCAATCACCCTGTGCGCAACAGCCCCCGAAGGGACAAGACGAGCGTATCGGCGTCGGATCAGGACGCCGAGGGAATAAGTCGCAGCTCGTCACGCGCAAAGGTCATGGGTGATTGATATCAAATCGGCGGGGAAAGTCAATTCGCGGGGAAAAGTCAATTCGCGGCCGCGCCCCCAATATGGGGGTTTTCAGCAAGCCGCCCGGACTTACGCTTCCCGGTAACCGCAATCCAGAACGCTGGCCGGCCCATCGACATCGGCCTCGAGAACCCGGACACTCCAGTTGCGCGGCTGACCGCCCCCGTATCCCCGTTTCTTGGTCTCGGCAATGGCCATTGCCTTGGCCTGTTCCTCGTTTTCGGCAATCAACGTCGCATAGTAGATGTCGCTGATCGACATCATCGTGCAGGTGTATTTGTTCACCTCGCTCCTCCTGCTTCTCCGCTACAAGCCCTAGAAATTCTCCACCCACGGCCGCAGCTCGATCTCCCAGGCCCAGGCGCTGCGCGGCTGGCGGTGGAGGCTGAGATAGGTGTCGGCGATCGCGTCCGGGTCGAGCAGCCCGTCTGGGCCGCGCTCGTTGGCGCGCGGGTCGGCCTGCTTGGCGATGCCGCCGTCGATGACGATGTGGCCGACATGGATGTTCTGCGGCTGCAATTCGCGCCCCAGGCTTTGCGCCAGGCCGCGCAGGGCGAACTTGCCCATTGCGAACGACGACGAGCGGGGATAGCCCTTCACCGCGGCGCTGGCGCCGGTAAACAGGATCGTGCCGCGGCCCTGCTTGACCATCCGCTTCGCCGCCTGCTGGGCGACCAGAAAGCCGCCGAACGCGGTGACCTTGACCGCCTGCTCGACCGCGGCGGGATCAAGCTCGACGATCGGCCCGCGCGCCCGCCCGCTGGCGTTGTAGACGACGAGATCGAGACTGTCGCCGCCGGCATCGACCGCGGCGAACAGCCGCTCGACATCGGCGACGCTGGTGGCATCGCAGGCGATCGCGGTGGCGCCGGTTTCGCGCACCAGCGCCTCGAGCTTTTGCGTGTCGCGCGCCGCCAGGAACACCTGCATGCCCTCGGCGGCGCATTTGCGGGCGAGCGATGCGCTCAGTCCCGCGCCCGCGCCGACGATCACCACCCGCTCTGCTGCCATGCCCGAACCCTTTCTGCTGCGCGCGTGTTTATGTGTGCCGGCCGGTGTGTGCCGTGTGCTACCCGGCGCGGGCTGTCTTTCATCTTAGCGTCGAAAACGACCGCGGCACACCATCTGCGTCAGCCGCAGCCCGACCCTCCGCAGCACTTGTCGACACTTTCGATAATCGGCCGATAATCGGCCGAACCTTAGGGCTGACCCGCCAAGGTCTCAAGACCCCTGCTCAACCCTGTAAACAAGCCAAAGCAGCAGTATCAAATCGAGTGCGATTTCAGTAAATATCCTGGGTATGTCTTGTCAGACGGCCTTGGCTATTCATCGAATATCTTTACCAATAAGCAATAACGCAGCATTGGTCGATATTCGCGTAATTGTCACAAAAATCAAACATGGAGTTCCAGCAGCTCGGTCTGACTTGTCGTGTCGAGCGATTTTCATTCGCTTTGCAGTTGACAACCTGCCGGGGCGTTGCCTAGATTGCGTTCCGTTTTCCTCCGTCCTACCCGGACGGTTCCTCCAACGATCCGGGACGACACTCACCGGCATTGTCACACGGTTGGGACTGAAAACGGCGCACGCTGTGGTCTGCGCAGCGGCGTGTGCCGAGACAACATGGAGTTGCGTACGAATGAGTTTGCGGTTTTCCCTTGGTTTGTCGGTTGTGGCGCTGGTTATTTTCGGCGGCGCGATGACCGATCTGTCTCCGGCCAGTCCCCTGCTACCCGAGACTCCTGCCGAACCGACGTCGACAGCGGCTGCCGATGCCGTCGTGCGGATTGCTGCGGCGACCCAAACCGCCGCCGAAATCGCGGCCGCCACCGAAATCGTCGCTCCCGCCGCGCCGGCGAGGTTGATAGCGAACCCCGCCGCGGTCGAGCCGGGCACTCCGGCACAAACCCTCGCCGCGGCCGGAACCGCCGCAATCCCGGCGCCGCCGCCACGCAAGCCCAAGGTTGCGGCCCAGCGCACCAGCCGGACCAGGCTCGCGGCGAATTCGAACGAGCCCTCGCGCGCCGATCCGCGCGGCCAGGCGGCCGGATCCCAGGAGGCCAGATCCCAGGCGGCCAGATCGGGCGAACGCGAGCCCAAGATTGCGGCTGTGGCCCAGCAGCCGGCGCCAAGGGTTCGGTCTGTCGGGCCGCGCGAGATGGGCGACGCCGCCTGGTATGGCGGGCGCTATGTCGGCCGCCGCACCAGCAGCGGTCAGGTGCTGGACCGTATTCATCCGACCGCCGCGCACCGTACCCTGCCGCTCAATTCTCTGGCACGGGTAACCAATCTCGACAATGGCCGCTCCGTCGTCGTCAAGGTCACCGATCGCGGCCCGGTCAGCGACTCGCTGGTGATCGACGTCTCCCCGGTAGCCGCCGAGCAGCTCGACATGAAAGCGGCCGGCGTCGTGCCGGTGATGGTTGAGCAGGTCGTGGCGCTGCCGCCGGACGCCCATTAGCCGCATCGCCCAGTAGCCGCATCGCCCAGTAGCCGCGCCGCCCAGTAGCCGCGCCGCCAGTCAGCGGTGGCGACGCCGTCGGTCGGGCCCTTCGGCCGGAGCACCGCGACTTCGACGCCCAACATCGAATAGCCAGCGAAACCGGGAGTTTCGCAGACTGTCGCGTTTTTGCAACTGTGGCTGATCGGCAACGCCCGGAGGGAAAAACCCTCGCCTGGCCTGTGCCTCAATTGACTTACTTTGAGGCCTCGATTGTATTCTTCCCCTCGTACACCGCGTGCCCACTATATCGATCGAGATGGGGAAAGTAGTCGGCGAAGTCTCGCCTTCCAGCTGATCGATCGACAGTAGCAGGCGGAAATGGGTGGCGATAAGCCGCCGAAGGAAGCGCAAGGGGAATGCGCCTGCACCGCTGCAGGTTTCGATCGTTGGGGGCAAAGTGGGCGAAGTGTTCGAAAATACGAATGTTGTTCGCTTTCCATTGAGAATGCGGCCGACCACCTCGACAACACCGGCCGCATCCTCTCCACAGA
>DASQGR010000068.1:0-4877 GCA_035632515.1 Allostellaceae bacterium
GAAACCGGCGGGACCGGCTCCGGCTCGAGCGGAAACAGGCTCGGCGCCGCGGTATCGGCCGCCGCGCCCGCGGCACTCAGCGAGCCGTCGGCGAGCAGCTTCTGCACCCCGCGGATCGTATAGCCTTCCTGGTAGAGGCACTGGCGGATGCGGGCAAGGAGGGCGATGTCCTCCGGCCGGTAGTAGCGGCGACCGCCGCCGCGCTTCAGCGGCTTCAGCTGCGGAAACTTCGATTCCCAAAAGCGCAGCACATGGGCCGGCAGGTCGAGATCCTCGGCGACCTCGCCGATCGTGCGGAACACGGCTGCCCGCTTGCTGGCACGGCGACCGCCGGCGGTATCCTCGATCTCGCTCACCTCAGGCGGGCGTGCGTCTGCGGGCGCCGGTCGGCGCAAGCGCGTGGTTGATCTGGTTCTTCAGCGCGTGCGAGGCGCGAAAGACGAGCACCCGGCGCGGGCTGATCGGCACCTCCTGGCCGGTTTTCGGGTTGCGCCCGATTCGCTGCCCCTTGCGACGCACGGCAAAGCTGCCGAAAGACGAGATTTTGACCATCTCGCCCCGCTCCAACGCATCCGAGATCTCGGCAATCACCGACTCGACCAGTTCGGCCGACTCGTTGCGCGACAAGCCGACCTCCTGATAGACCGCCTCGGTGAGCTGAGCGCGAGTAACCGTGTGACCGGCCATGCCGCCCTCCCCCTGCTTTCGCGAAGGTTAGCCCGCAGCAAAAAGCCCGTCAAATTCCAAAGCGTTGAGTTGTTCTTCACAAGGCCGAGCCTTGCATTTCGCTACCAGCGAACGAGGCTGGCGCCCCAGGTGAGGCCGCCGCCCAATGCTTCCATCAGCACGAGATGGCCAGGCTGGATGCGGCCATCCGCGACCGCTTCGTCGAGCGCCAACGGGATCGAGGCCGCAGAGGTGTTGGCATGGCGCTCGATCGTCACCACCGTCTGCCCCGGTCGCAGGTGCAACCGCTTGCCGATCGCGTCGATGATGCGGCTGTTGGCCTGGTGCGGCACCAGCCAGTCGATGTCGGCCCCGGTGAGCCCGTTGGCGATCAGCGCCTCCTCGACCGCTTCCGAGAGATGCTGCACCGCCTGGCGAAACACCTCGCGCCCTTCCATGCGCAGATGGCCGGTGGTGCCCGTCGTAGACGGGCCGCCATCGACATAGAGAATGTCGTAGTACCGGCCGTCGGAGTGGAGATGGGTCGACAGCACCCCTCGGTCGTGGGCGCTATCGCCGGGCCCCGCCTTCAGCACCAGCGCCCCGGCGCCATCGCCGAACAGCACACAGGTCCCGCGGTCCTCCCAATCGAGGATGCGCGAAAAGGTCTCGGCGCCGATCACCAGCGCGGTGCGCGCTTGGCCAAGCCGGATCGCGTTGTCCGCCGCGGCCAGTGCAAAGATGAAGCCCGAGCACACCGCCTGCAGGTCGAAAGCGGCGCCGCGCTTCATGCCGAGCTGGGCCTGGACCTTGGTCGCCGTCGCCGGAAAGGTATGGTCCGGGGTCGCGGTCGCCAGCACGATGAGGTCGAGATCGCCGCCGCTCATCCCGGCGCGGTCGAGCGCCCGCCGCGCTGCGGCGACGGCAAGATCGGAGGTCAGCTCGCCTGGTGCGGCAACGCGTCGCTCGCCGATGCCGGTGCGCTGGCGGATCCACTCGTCGGACGTGTCGAGCTTGCGGGCAAGCTCATCATTGGTAATGATCCGCTCGGGCAGATAGGCTCCGCAGCCGGCAACCTGCGAACGCAGCTTCATGCCGATTGCGGCGCCGGCATCGCCTTGTTGACCCGCGCCAGGTCGGCACGGATCTTTTCGAGAAACCCGTTTAATTTCATGTCGATGGCAACGCCGATCGCATTGGCGAAGCCGAACGCGTCGGTCGAGCCGTGGCTTTTGACCGCGATGCCGCGTAGTCCCAAGAACATTGCCCCGTTGTAGCGCCGCGGGTCGAACCGCTCGCGGAATTTTTTCAACGCGCCGCGCGCGAACAGATAGCCGATCTTCGCCATCGTCGAATGGTGGAACGAGATGCGCAGCGCCTCGGCGAACAGCTTGGCCGTGCCTTCCGCCGTCTTCAGCGCAACATTGCCGGTGAAGCCGTCGGTGACGATGACGTCGACAGTGCCGGCGCCGATATCGTCGCCCTCGACAAAGCCGTGGAAGCGAATGGGGGTCAGCCCGCCGCGCAACCGCGCCGCCGCGGCGCGCACCGCGTCATTGCCCTTCAAATCCTCCGACCCGACATTGAGGAGCCCGACGGTCGGCTCGGTGATGCCCAGGACGGTGCGGGCAAAGGCATCGCCCATCAAGGCGAACTGCACCAGGTTCTCGGCGTCGCACTCGATGTTGGCGCCGAGATCGAGCATCACGCTTTCGCCGCGCAAGGTCGGGAAAAAGGTCGCGATCGCCGGCCGGTCGATCCCGGGGAGCGTCTTCAGCCCGAACTTGGCGATCGCCATCAGCGCGCCGGTATTTCCGGCGGAAACCACCCCGTCGGCACGCCCGTCAGCTACGGCGTCAATCGCCAGCCGCATGCTGGTGCGGCGGCCGGCGCGCAATGCCTGCGACGGCTTTTCGTCGTTCTGCACCATCTCGCTGGTATGGTGCAGGGTCGTGACCTTGGCGACGCGCGGCAACTGAGCCAGCAGCGGCGTCACCTGATTTTCGGCGCCGAACACCAGGAATTGCGCCTCCGGGTGACGCTCCAGGGCGATATCGGCGCCCCGTATCACGATCTCGGGAGCGTGATCGCCCCCCATCGCGTCAAGGGCGATCGTGATCGTTCCGGGCACCGGAGCTGCGCCTCGAGCCAGGCAAGGCCGCTCAGGCGGCCGCCGGCTCGGCCGGCACCACTTCGCGGCCGTCGTAATGGCCGCAGGACTCGCAAAGGTGATGCGGGCGCTTCAGCTCACCGCAATTCGAGCATTCCGCGTAGGCCGGCGGCGTCAGCTTGTGATGCGAGCGGCGCATGTTGCGACGCGAGGGCGAAACCTTCTTTTTCGGAACGGCCATAGGGCACTCGTCGAACACGGGAGAGGAAGCAATGACACTTAGCCAAAATCGGCGGCGGCGGCAACTGCGACGGCGCCACGGCGGGCCGGCGTCAATCCGCCGACATCAATCCGGCTCGCCCCGGGTCAGCCGGGCCAATGCGATAAAAGGCCCGTCGGCGGGCGCCGGCTCCGGTTTTTCGTCGATAATCGCGCCCTCCGCGCGCGGAAAGGGCGGCAAGGCGAGGGAAAATTCCTGCGCCACCGCCTCGCCGATGTCGATAGAATCACCGGTCAGCGGTTCGAACGCCGGCTCGTCGCCGCCGATGGCTTGGTCGGCCGGCTCCGCCTCGGGCGGGCCGTAGCGAAGCGCAAAGCGCTCGTCGAGCCTGCCGGGGACGGAATCGAGCGTCACGATGCAGGTCTGGGCGAACGCGGCCGCGAATTCGGCGCGCAGCAGAATCGTGCCGCCCCCCTCGCGCACCAGCTCGACACGCGCCGATAGATGGTCGAGCGATACCAGCTCCAACCGCCGCGCCAACGCCGCGCGCTCGGCTTCCGTGGCAGCGATTTCCTGGCAGAACGGCTCGGCCCCAAGCCGGGTCAGCGGGATGAGCCGGGAGAATTCGGGCGTGGTCATGACGCCGCGAACACGACGGTGCCGGCGAGCAGCGCAGCCGCCGGCTGGCTCGCCAACGTCGCATCCTCGCGCCGCAGATATCGGACCATCCGGCCAAGCTCCCCCGGGCTCGCCGTGGCGGTGCCGTAAAGATTGCGCTCCAGCGCGCCACTCAATGCCGTGTCGTCGCCGTCGAGCCCCTGATCATAGGCGCGGATGCGGCCGTAGAACGCCTCGGCCATGCGCTTGACCTGGCGGCCGACGCTCAAATCGCCGGTGCCGAGCTCGCGCAGCGAGCGGTCGAAATCGGCGAACATCGTGTCGAAAAACCGCTGCCCCAGCGCCGCCGCGGGAGGCGGCTCGCGCTTGATCCGGCGCAGATAGAGAAAGGCGTGCAGACAAATCAGCTCGAAGCGCCCGTCGAGCGTATCGGGCACGCCAAAATCGGTGAAAAACGCCGGCAGGCGTGCCTGCTCGACCACCAGCCGATAGGCCAACTCGGCGGCGTCGCGATGGGGGTTGCGCCGAAAGGGCAATGCTTTCTCAGAAACTACGGCACGGGAGAACGTTGACAGGACTCGCGCCTCGACTTAAGTCAGCCTCGACATGGGCCTCATCGGCAAACGTTTCAATATTGTCCGCCTCGCGGCAGCGGCCATCGCCATGACGGGCGCGCTGGCCGGCTGCGCGATCAGCGTCGACCAGCGCGGCAAGCTGCCCGACCCGGACAGGATCGCCGAGGTCCAGCCCGGCAAGACCACCAAGGACGAGGTCGTCAAAATCCTCGGCAGCCCGTCCAGCTCCAGCACGTTCGACGACAACACCTGGTACTACATCAGCCGCAAGACCAAGCAGGTCGCGTTCTTTCAGCCTGAAGTGCTCGACCAGCAGGTCTTCATCGTCGATTTCGACGACAAGGGCGTGGTCAAGGATCTCGGCCACAAGACACTTGCCGACGGGAATCCGGTCACCCCCGCCCCTGGCGCCACCCCGTCGCCGGGGCGCGAACTGTCGTTTCTCGAGCAGCTGCTCGGCAATGTCGGCCGGTTCAGCGGCAGCGACAAATAGCATCAAGGTCCCGAGTCGCCCCTGGGCCACCCGTTAGTGGGCGGCCCAGCTGCCAAGGATGGCGAGCAGCAGCAGCGCGACGATATTGGTGATCTTGATCATCGGATTGACGGCCGGTCCGGCGGTATCCTTGTAAGGATCGCCGACGGTGTCGCCGGTCACGGCAGCCTTGTGGGCTTCGGAGCCTTTGCCGCC
>DASQGR010000069.1:0-9560 GCA_035632515.1 Allostellaceae bacterium
GCCACGATCACGCCGGCGATGCGTCGATGCGCGGTAAAAGCCGCTACCGCGTGGCGCAGCACGCTGCCCCCGCCGAGCGGCAGGTACTGCTTCGGCAGGCTGCCGCCGAACCGCGCGCCGCGGCCAGCGGCGAGAACGAGACCGTAGATCGCATCCATCGGCTAAAACTAAACCACGAACCGCTCGGGCTGCCAGTGGGGCTCTCAGTGAGGACTGCCTTGGTTCCGGCTACGTTGCAGCGCAATAATATTTCGCGTAAACTGATTGCCTAAAATTTAGGCAAAGCGGCGATTTGATTGATAAATGAGCATTTCCATCGGTCCTGTAACCGTCGACGATCCGGTAATCCTGGCGCCGATGTCGGGCGTCACCGATTTGCCGTTCCGGCGCATGGTCAAGCAGCGGGGGGCAGCGCTGGTCGTCTCGGAGATGATCGCGAGCCAGGCGGCGATCCGCGAAACGCGGCAATCGCTGACCATGGCCAAGACTTGCCCGGAAGAGCAGCCGATGGCGGTGCAGCTCGCCGGCTGCGAGCCTGCGGTGATGGCCGAGGCGGCCAGGCTCAACGCCGATCGCGGCGCGGCGATCATCGACATCAATTTCGGCTGCCCGGTCAAAAAGGTGGTCAACGGCCATGCCGGCTCGGCGCTGATGCGTGACGAGCTGCACGCCGCCCGCATTCTCGAGGCGACGGTGAGGGCGGTCGACCTGCCGGTGACGCTGAAAATGCGCACCGGCTGGGATGACCGCAACCGCAACGCGCCGCGCCTGGCGCAGATCGCCGAATCCTGCGGTATCCGCATGGTCACGGTGCACGGACGCACCCGCAACCAGATGTTCAGCGGCAGCGCCGATTGGCGGTTCATCCGCGAGGTCAAGCAGGCCGTATCGATCCCGGTCATCGCCAATGGCGATATCAACAGCCTCGACGATGCCGAGCGGGCGCTCGACGAATCCGGCGCCGACGGGGTGATGATCGGCCGCGGCGCCTACGGGCGGCCGTGGTTCGTCAATCAGGTGATCGAATGGCTGCGCAGCCGCCGTCGGATCGCCGATCCGCCATTGGCCGGCCAGTACGCGATCCTGCGCGCGCATTACGACGACATGCTGTCGCACTATGGCAACGATGTCGGGGTGAAGATCGCCCGCAAGCATATCGGGTGGTATTCCAAGGGTTTGCCGGGTTCCGCGGAATTTCGCGCCGCGATCAATCAGAGCCTGGAGCCGGATGCGGTGCGGCAGTTGATCCGCGCTTTTTATGAGCCGCTCATCGAGCGCGAGGCGGCATGAGCATGGCCCCGGCTCTCGGGGATCGTACGGGGCCCGATCCCACCCTGTTGCTGGCGGCGCTGCCCGATCCGGTGATCGCCCTCGACCGCGATGGCGCGGTGCGCTTCGTCAACCCCGCGGCCGAGCAGTTCCTCGGGGTCAGCGCGGCGGCGTTGCACGGCGTTTCCCTTGCCGATTTCATCGTCCCGGACAGTCCGCTTTTCGGCTTGGTCGAGGCGGTATGGCGCAACGGCGGCTCGATTGCCGAGTACGACGTGCTGCTCGAGGGGCCGCGCCTGCCGCCCCGGCCGGTGACCATCCAGGGCGCGCTTGCGGGCGAGGGCGCCGATTTTCTTGTGCTGTCGCTGCACGAACGGGCGATCGCGGAGCAGCTGGACCGTCAGCTCACCCACCGCAATGCGGCGCGCTCGGTCACGGCAATGGCGGCGATGCTGGCGCACGAGATCAAGAATCCGCTCTCGGGCATCCGCGGCGCGGCTCAGCTGCTGGAGCAGGATATCGAGCCCGGCGGGCGCGAACTGACCCAGCTCATCTGCGACGAGACCGACCGGATCGTCGCCTTGGTCGACCGGATGGAGGCGTTTTCCGATCACCGGCCGATCGCCCGCGATGCGGTCAACATCCACGAGGTGCTTGAGCGGGTTCGCCTCGTCGCCCAATCCGGCTTTGCCCGCCACGTCCGCTTTGCCGAGGAATACGACCCGTCGCTGCCGCTGGTGCACGGCAATCGCGATCTCCTGGTCCAGGTCTTTCTCAACCTGGTCAAAAACGCGGCAGAGGCGAGCCCGGCGACGGGCGGCGAGATCGTGCTGACCACGGCCTACCGGCACGGGCGGCGCTTGGCGGCCCCGGGCGCCGGCCGGCCGCAGCTCGTGCCGCTGATGGTGTCGATCGCCGATAACGGCCCGGGCATCCCCGACGACCTCAAGCCGCACCTGTTCGATCCGTTCATTACGACCAAGCGCAATGGAACTGGCCTTGGTCTTGCACTGGTGGCCAAGGCGATCGGGGACCACGGCGGTATCGTCGAGTTCGACAGCCAGCCGCGGAAGACGGTCTTCCGGGTGTTTTTGCCGGTGGTCCCACGGGACAATATTGGCGATGAGCGCAACGATACTGGTAGCTGACGACGACCGGGCGATCCGCACGGTGTTGAATCAGGCTTTGGCGCGGCTCGGCCATGACGTGCGCATGACCGGAAATGCCGCGACCTTGTGGCGCTGGATCGCGGATGGCGAGGGGGACCTCGTCATCACCGACGTCATCATGCCCGACGAAAACGGGCTCGACCTGATCCCGCGCATCAAGAAGCTGCGGCCCGAGCTGCGCGTCATCGTCATGAGTGCGCAGAACACGCTGTTGACCGCGGTCAAGGCGACCGAGCGCGGGGCCTTCGAATACCTGCCGAAGCCTTTCGATTTGCGCGAGCTCGTCAATGTTGTCGAGCGGGCGCTGAGCGCGCCGCTGGAAGCGCCGCCGGCGAACGATGCGGTCGATGACGAGGCGCTGCCGCTGATCGGCCGCTCGCCGGCGATGCAGGACATCTACCGGGCGATCGCCCGGTTAATGGGCACCGATCTCTCGGTGTTGATCACCGGCGAGAGCGGCACCGGGAAGGAGCTTGTCGCCCGCGCGCTGCACGATTTCGGCAAGCGCCGGTCGGGGCCCTTTGTCGCGATCAACATGGCGGCGATCCCGCGCGAGCTGATCGAAAGCGAATTGTTCGGCCATGAGCGCGGTGCCTTTACCGGCGCGACCGCGCGCAGCGCCGGCCGTTTCGAACAGGCCAAGGGCGGCACCCTGTTCCTCGACGAGATCGGCGACATGCCGCTCGAGGCTCAGACCCGGCTGCTGCGCGTCTTGCAGGAAGGAGAATATACCGCAGTTGGCGGCCGGGCGCCGATTCGAGCCGACAGCAGGATCATCGCCGCGACCCATCGCGACCTGTCGCAGCTCATCCGTCAGGGCGTGTTCCGCGAGGATCTGTTCTACCGGCTCAACGTCGCACCGATCCGCATCCCGCCGTTGCGCGAGCGGGCTGCCGACATCCCCGCTCTGGTGCGGCATTTCGCTGCCCAGGCGGCACGCGAAGGCCTGCCCGGGAAGGTGATCGACGAGGCGGCGATGGAGCGGCTGCGCCAATATCGCTGGCCGGGCAATGTGCGCGAGCTTGAAAACCTGGTGCGTCGCCTCGCCGCGCTCTATTCGCAAGAGGTCATTGGCGTCGACGTGGTGGACGCGGAACTGGCGACTGCGCCGGTCTCGGAAACCACATCGGCCGGGGGGATGGCGGGGGAAGGGCTCGGCACCGCCGTCGAGCGCCACATCAACGATTATTTCGTCGCCCATAAGGGCGCCATGCCGGCGGCCGGGCTCTATGACCGCATCCTGCGCGAGGTCGAGCGGCCGCTGATCGTCGCCACCCTGGTCGCCACCCGCGGCAACCAGATCAGGGCCGCCCATGTTCTGGGCCTCAACCGCAACACTCTCCGCAAGAAAATCCGCGAATTGGACATCCCCGTGGTGCGCGGCCTAAAATAGGCGATTGCCGCGCCGGTCGATGTGCCCGGTTGTTCGCGGCGATATGTCTTGGGGAACACGGTATGAGCGTGGCGCAGCAGGTGGGAACCTGGGCTGGCCGGATTGGCCTGCGGCGCAAGATCGCGATCACCCTGGCCGCGGCAGCGCTGCTGGCGGGGATCGCCACCTACCTGGCGCTGACCGGTGCGCCGCCGTTCGGCCCGCGCCCGGTCGTCGTTTTGGCCCTGCTCAACCTCGATCTGGTGCTGCTGCTGGCGCTGGCCGCGCTGGTGGCCAAGCGGGTGGTCGAGATGTGGGCGGAGCGGCGGCGCGGGCTCGCCGGCTCGCGGCTGCAGGTGCGGCTGGTCGTGCTGTTCAGCTTGATCGCGGTGTTGCCGACGATCATCGTCGCGGTGTTTTCCTACCTGTTTTTCAGCTTCGGCATCGAGAGCTGGTTTAGCGACAAGGTCCGCACCGCGATCTCCGAATCGGTCGAGGTCGCGGACGCCTATGTCAAGGAGCACCAGCAGGCGATCCGCGCCGATGCGCTGGGAATGGCGAACGGCCTCGACCAGTACGCCGCGACCCTGCAGATCAACCCGCAATACCTGGCGCCGATCCTGACCGCTCAGGCGTCGATGCGCGGCCTTACCGAGGCCGCCGTGATCGATAGCAAGGGCAACATGATCGCGCGCACCGGCCTGGTCTTTGCCCTCGGCTTCGAGGAGATCAGCGCCGATGCGCTGCGCCGCGCCAAGGATGGCGAGGTCGTCATCATGACCGACGACGAGGAGGAGCGGGTTCGCGCCCTCGTCAGTATCGGCGGCTTCAGTGGTCTTTATCTTTACGTCGGCCGGTTCATCGAGCCCAAGGTGCTGGCCCATCGCCGCGAGACCCAGCTCGCCGCCGCGCAGTACGAGCAGCTCGAAGGCAGGCGCGCCGGGCTGCAGATCACCTTTTCGGTGATCTTTATTCTGGTGGCGATGCTGTTCCTCGCCGCCGCGGTGGCCATCGGGATCAATTTCGCGGCGCAGCTGGCCGATCCGATCAGCCGGCTGGTCGGCGCCGCCGAGCGGGTCGGCGCCGGAGATCTGTCTGCCCGGGTTCCCGAAGGCGATAAGGACGACGAGATGGCGTCGCTGAGCCGCGCCTTCAACCGGATGACCAACCAGATCCAAAGCCAGCAGCAGGAGCTGGTCGAAGCCAACAATCAGCTTGACGAGCGAAGGCGGTTCACCGAGACCGTGCTGACCGGCGTCACGGCGGGGGTCATCGGCCTCGACCGCCACGGCCGTCTCCATTTGCCGAACCGGTCGGCCTCCGCGCTGCTCGGGATCGAGCTCGACCATTCGGTCGGCGAAAACCTTGCCGATGTCGTGCCGGAGATGGCGGCCCTCCTCGAGACGGCGCAACGCCGCCCCGATCGCCTGGCCCAGGCGCAGGTGCAGATCGTCGACGGCACCAGCACCCGCACCCTGCTCGTGCGCATCGCCGCCGAGCAGGACGAGGCAGGGGTCACCGGCTTTGTCGTCACTTTCGACGACATTACCGAATTGCTTTCGGCGCAGCGCAAGGCGGCCTGGGCCGATATCGCTCGCCGCATCGCGCACGAAATCAAGAACCCGCTGACCCCGATTCAGCTCTCGGCCGAGCGCCTGCGCCGCAACTACCTGAAGGAAATCAAGAAAGACCCGGAAACCTTCCGCATCTGCACGGATACGATCGTGCGGCACGTCGAAGATATCGGCCGCATGGTCGACGAGTTCTCGTC
This sequence comes from Allostellaceae bacterium, assembly GCA_035632515.1. Classification (GTDB taxonomy): domain Bacteria; phylum Pseudomonadota; class Alphaproteobacteria; order ATCC43930; family CGMCC-115725; genus DATARH01. Next base: position 5,582 of record DASQGR010000069.1, read on the forward strand.
TTTCGCCCGAATGCCGGCGCCGGTGCTGAAACCCGAGGATCTGACCGCCATTGTCGATCGCGCCGTGTTCCTCGAACGCACCGCGCATCCGCAGATCGCCTTTACGACGCAATTTGCCGCGCGCCCGATGATGTTGCGCTGCGACGCCCGGCTGGTCGGCCAGGCGCTGATAAACATCGTCAAGAACGCAGTCGAGGCGATCGAGGGCCGCCTCGTCGAAAGCGGCCCAAACCCGCCAGGGCGGATTTCCGTGTCGGTCGAAGAGACCGCGGGCACCGTCGGCATCCTCGTCGAGGATAACGGCAAGGGACTGCCCAAGCGCGGCCGCGAGCGCCTGACCGAACCTTATGTGACGACACGGTCCAAAGGCACCGGTTTGGGCCTCGCCATCGTCAAGAAGATCATGGAAGATCACCAAGGTGAGCTCTTGCTGGAGGACGCGGAACCCTTCGGAGCGCGCGTCAAGCTGGTGTTCGTCACCGAAGCCCGGGGTGCTGCGCGCCCCGATCCGCCGGAAGTGGGAATCGACCTGAGTGCAGTCGCCCATGGCGCATGACATCCTGATCGTCGACGACGAAGACGATATCCGCATGCTGATTGCGGGTATTCTCAAGGACGAGGGCTACGCTACCCGGGAGGCCGCCGACAGCACCGAGACCCTGGCCGAGCTGCGGGCGCGCCAGCCAACTCTGGTGATCCTCGATATCTGGCTGCAGGATAGCGAACTCGACGGTATCGCGGTCCTGCGCCAGTTGCGCGGCGAGATGCCGTCGGTGCCGGTGGTGATGATCAGCGGCCACGGCACCATCGAGACCGCGGTCGAGGCGATCAAGATCGGCGCCTACGATTTCATCGAGAAGCCGTTCAAGTCGGATCGCCTGCTGCTGGTGATCGCACGGGCGATCGAGGCGGCGCAGCTGCGCCGGGAGAACGAGGAGCTGCGGCTGCGCGCCGGCGGCGAGCTCGATCTGGTCGGCTCCTCATTCGCCGCCAACCAGTTGCGCCAGCAGATCGAGAGGGTGGCGCCGACCGGCAGCCGGGTGCTGATCACCGGCGCCCCCGGTGCCGGCAAGGAGGTGGTCGGGCGGATGCTGCATGCCCGCTCGCGGCGGTCGCGCGGTCCGTTCGTCGCCATCAACTGCGCGACGATGCATCCCGACCGGCTCGAGCTGGAACTGTTCGGCTGCGAATCCGCCAGCGACGGGGCACCGCGCAAAGTCGGCACCTTCGAACGCGCGCATGGCGGAACCTTGTTCCTCGACGAGGTCGCCGACATGCCGCTCGAAACCCAGGGCAAGATCGTCCGGGTGTTGCAGGAGCAGACATTCGAGCGGGTAGGGGGGTCAAACCGGGTCGAGGTCGATGTCCGCGTCGTGGCCTCGACCAATCGCGAGCTTGCCGCGGAGATCGCCGCCGGCCGCTTTCGCGAGGATCTGTTTTACCGGCTGAGCGTGGTGCCGATCCGGGTCCCGGCCTTGCGCGAGAGGCGCGAAGACATCCCGCTGCTCGCCCGCCACTTCATGGAGCGCGGGGCCGACGCCGCGCGCCTGCCGCCGCGCGAGTTGGGCGAGGATGCGCTTGCCGCGTTGCAATCCTATTCCTGGCCCGGCAATGTCCGACAGCTGCGCAATGTGATTGACTGGCTGTTGATCATGGCGCCGGGGGACCCGCGCGAGCCGGTGCATGCCGACATGCTGCCGAACGACATCACCGCGATCGCCCCGACCGTGGTCAAATGGGACAAGGGCAGCGAGATCATGATCTTGCCGCTGCGCGACGCGCGCGAAGTGTTCGAGCGCGAATACCTGCTCGCTCAGGTGACCCGGTTCGGCGGCAACATCTCCCGTACTGCGGCCTTTGTCGGCATGGAGCGCTCCGCTCTGCACCGCAAGCTCAAATCGCTGGGGGTCTTCACCAACGACCGCCCGCTCAAGACCGGCGCGTAACGATGTCCCGCATAGCTTATGTCGATGGCAGCTACCGCCCGCATCGCGACGCGGCGGTGCATATCGAGGACCGCGGCTATCAGTTCGCCGACGGCGTCTACGAGGTGTTCGCGGTCCGCAACGGTCAGCTTGTCGACGAGGCGCTGCACCTGGCGCGGCTGCGCCGCTCGCTCGCCGAGCTGCGCATCGAGGGGGCGCTGGAGGACGGGCCGCTCAAGGTGGTTTTACACGAAGTTGCCCGCCGCAACGGCGTTGCCAACGGCATCGTCTATCTGCAAATCACCCGGGGGGTGGCGCCGCGCGATCATGCCTTCCCCAAGGCGGCGCGGCCGGTCGTCGTGGCCACCTCGCGCCGCTCGCGCCCGCCCGACCCGCGTCTCGGCCGCGACGGCATCGCCGTCATTACCATCCCCGACATTCGCTGGCAGCGCTGCGACATCAAATCGATCGCCCTCGTCGCCAACGTTCTGGGCAAGCAGCAGGCGCGCGAGGCCGGCGCTTACGAAGCCTGGCAGGTCGACGCGGTCGGCCGGGTCAGCGAAGGCACCTCGACCAATGCCTGGATCGTCACCGGCGACAACACTGTCGTCACCCGCACCGCCGACAGCGCGATCCTCAACGGCGTCACCCGCCAGGCGCTGATCGCGATCATCCGCCAGGAGGGTTATGGCTTTACCGAGCGGCCGTTCACCGTCGCCGAGGCGAAATACGCTCGCGAGGCATTCCTCACCAGCACCACGGCCGATGTGCTGCCCGTGGTGACGATCGACGGCGTGGCGGTCGCCGACGGCAAGCCGGGGCCGCTGAGCACAACCTTGCGGGCCGCCTATCTCGCCCACGCCACGGAGCGTGCGTGAGCGAACGGCCGACGGCTCTCGCCGGGCTGAAACGGCCGCGGGCGATCATCTTCGATTGGGACAACACCCTCGTCGACAGCTGGGCGACGATTCACGATGCGCTCAATTTCCTGATGGAGGCGATGGCGCAGCCGCTGTGGACGATCGAGCAAACCCGCGAACGCGTCCGCCTCAGTCTGCGGGAAAGCTTTCCGCGCATTTTCGGCGAGCGCTGGGAAGAGGCGCAGACGATCTATCTCGACCGCTTTCGCGCAATTCACCTCGAGCGGCTGACCCCGCTGCCCGGGCGTGCCGCGATGCTGCAGGAGCTTGCCGCCAACGGGCATTACCTTGCCGTGGTCAGCAACAAGACCGGCGCGGTGCTGCGCGGCGAGGCCGATCATCTCGGCTGGGCGCGGCTGTTCGGCAGCATCGTCGGCGCCGGCGACGCGCATGCCGACAAGCCGCATTGCGCGCCCGTCGAGCTGGCCTTGCAGCCGAGCGGCATCAAGCCGGGCCCCGATGTGTGGTTTGTCGGCGATACCGCGGTCGACATGGAGTGCGCGCTGGCCAGCGGCTGCATCCCGGTGCTGCTGGGCGAAACCGGCAGCTCGGACGAATTCTCGCGCTTTCCGCCGCTGCTTACCGTTGCCGATGCGGCAGACCTGTTCCGCACTCTGCGGGGCTTGTGATCGGGCGGTGCGCGCCCACATTCGTAACAATTGAACCACCGATGCGACCCGGCTGACGTCTACGTTGGCTGGCACAATACAAAACCCAGGAGTAAAATTGGGGCAGCCTCATGACGTCGGATAAATCACAGAACGTTCAGGACGTGTTTCTGAACCATGTTCGCAAAAACAAGACGCCGGTTACGGTCTTTCTCGTCAACGGGGTCAAGCTTCAGGGCATCATCACCTGGTTCGATAATTTCTGTGTGCTGCTGCGGCGCGACGCGCATTCGCAGCTTGTCTACAAACACGCGATTTCGACGGTGATGCCAGCGCAGCCGATCCAGCTGTTCGAGGGCGGGCGAGAGGACGATTTGCCCTGAGAAACGCCGAGCCTGCTGCCGCTGCGACGACGGGCCGCGCTCTCGTCGTTCATCCCGCACTGAAGACAGCATCCGGTCCCCGCCCGGGCGACGGCGCCGGGCGCTCGCTCGACGCCCGGCTCGACGAAGCGATCGGGTTGGCG
>DASQGR010000070.1:0-11834 GCA_035632515.1 Allostellaceae bacterium
CCCCCCCCCCCCCCCCGTCCCGCGATCGAGCTGGCTTAGTGCACCGCGGTGCTGCCGCTTGAGCCGACGCCGCCGGGGGCGAGCGCGAAGCCGATCGGGGCGCGCTCGGGGGCCTTGAAGCCTTGCGGACGGTCATCGTCCGCGACGATCTCGCCATCGAGCGCCAAGCGGCCGTCAATGACGGTGAGCGACATGATCCGCCGCTCGCCGACATCTTCCGGCTGGTCGAGCAGGCGCTCGGAGATCGGGTCTTCGACCAGGCCCTGGATCGCCCGCTTCAACGGCCGCGCGCCAAAGGCCGGATCCCAGCCGAGATCAGCCAGCCGGCGGCAAGCCGCGGCGTCGGCCACCAGCGACAGGCCACGCTCGGCCAGCCGCTCGTTGACCCGGGCGAGCTGGATGTCGACGATCCGCGCCATCTCCTCGCGCCCGAGCCGGCCGAACACCAGCACGTCGTCGAGCCGGTTGAGGAATTCCGGCCTGAACGCGCGGCGCACCGCATCCATCACCTCGTCGCGGGCATGACCGATCGGCTCGTCTTCGCCGAGCGCCAGCAAGGCGTCGGCGCCGAGGTTCGAGGTCATGATCAGGATCGCATGGCGGAAATCCGCGGTGCGGCCCTGGCCGTCGGTGAGGCGACCGTCCTCCATCGCCTGCAGCAGCACATTGAGCACGTCGGGGTGCGCCTTCTCGACCTCGTCGAGCAGCACGACCTGGTACGGCTTGCGGCGGATGCGCTCGGCCAGGGTGCCGCCATCGTCGTAGCCGACATAACCCGGCGGCGAGCCGATCATGCGCGACACCGTATGCCGCTCCATGTATTCCGACATGTCGAGGCGGGTGACCGCGTTCTCGTCGTCGAACAGGAACTCGGCGAGCGCCTTGGCCAGCTCGGTCTTGCCGACGCCGGTGGGCCCGAGGAACAGGAACGAGCCGGTCGGCCGCGCCGGATCCTTGAGGCCGGCACGGGCGCGCCGCACCGCCTTCGACACCGCGCGCACCGCCTCCTTCTGGCCGACAACCCGCTTGGCGAGGTTGTCCTCCATGTCCTTGAGCCGCTGGCGCTCGGCTTCGAGCATGCGCTCCACCGGAATGCCGGTCCATTTGGTGACGACCGCCGCGACATCGCGCTCGGTGACTTCCTCGCGCTCGGTCGAGGCACGCGCCTCGGCATCGGCGAGCCGGCGCTCGAGATCGGGGATCGTCGAATAGGTCAGCTCACCGGCGCGGCTCCAATCGCCGTCGCGCTGGGCGCGTTCGAGATTGGTCCTGGCCTGGTCGAGCTCTTCCTTGAGACGGCGATCCTCATGCCGGCGCGACTGCGAGATCTGCCATTCTTCCACCGCCGACGCCTCGGCCTTTTCGGCGTCGGCGAGCTCGGTTTCGAGCTTGGCCAGCCGCTCCTGGGAGGCGCGGTCAGGCTCGGCGCGCAGGGCCTCGCGCTCGATCTTCAATTGCATGACGCGGCGGCTGATCGCATCGAGGCTTTCGGGCTTGCTGTCGATGGCGATACGCACCCGCGAGGCGGCCTCGTCGATCAGGTCGATCGCCTTGTCGGGCAGGCGGCGGTCGCCGATGTAGCGGCCGGAGAGCTGCACCGCCGCGACGATCGCCGCATCGGTGATGCGCACGCCGTGATGCACCTCGTAGCGCTCCTTGATGCCGCGCAGGATCGACACCGCGTCGTCGGTCGACGGCTCATCGATCGTCACCGGCTGGAAACGCCGTGCCAGGGCCGCGTCCTTTTCGATGTAGCGGCGGTATTCGTCGGGCGTGGTGGCGCCGACGCAGCGCAATTCGCCGCGGGCCAAGGCCGGCTTCAGCATGTTCGAGGCGTCGATCGCGCCGTCGATGCGGCCGGCGCCGACCAGCATGTGCAACTCGTCGATAAAGACGATGATCTTGCCGGCGGCGGCCTGAATCTCGGCCAGCACGGCCTTCAGCCGCTCCTCGAATTCGCCGCGGAACTTGGCCCCGGCGAGGAGCTGGGTCAGGTCGAGCGCCAGCACCCGGCGGTCTTTCAGACCCTCGGGCACGTCGCCCGCGGCAAGCCGCTGCGCCAGGCCTTCGACAACCGCGGTCTTGCCGACCCCCGGCTCGCCGATCAGCACAGGATTGTTCTTGGTGCGCCGCGCCAGCACCTGAATGGTGCGGCGGATCTCGTCATCGCGGCCGATCACCGGGTCGAGCTTGCCGTTTTTCGCCTCCTCGGTGAGGTCGCGCGAATATTTGGCGAGCGCTTCCCAGTTCTGCTCGGCCGATGCCTCGGTCGCCTTGCGGCCTTGCCGCCAATGCTCCACCGCCTCGGCCAGCGCCTTGGGATCGACCGCGGCGCGGGTGAAGATCGCCCGCAACGCGCTTTGCCGCGCCACGCTTTCGAGCAGCCGCTCGGCGGTAACGAATTTGTCGCCGCCGGCACGCGCAGCCTCGACCGCGCTCTGCAGCACCGCCGCCAGCTCGGACGACATATAAACCGGGAATGGACCGTTGCCCGGGACCTGCGGCAGGCGCTCCAGCCGCTCTTCAGCGGCGGTCTTGAGCAGGGCGGGGTCGCCGCCCGCGTTGCGCACGATGCGCGCGGCAAGCGCCTCGCTGTCGTCGAGCAGGGCTTTCAAGAGATGTTCGGGAAGGCAATTCTGATGACGCCCGGCCAGGGCTTCCATCTGCGCAGTCTGGAGGATTCCACGCGCACGTTCGGTGAAATTCGCGAAGTCCAAAATGGCACCTCGTCTGTGGTCCGCCCTCTCAGAGGCGCGGAAGGACGTCCGTCCGGCCCGCCCCATGCGCGACCGTCAACGCCATGCCGGAAAGATGGGTTCCGGTTCTACAGAGTCAAGCTGTGGGACGGATAATTCGGACTGAATCAGTCCTATTCGGCGGCGGCGCGGATTGCTCCTCCGTCACCCTCGCGGAAGCGGGGGAGGTCGATCCCGATGCATCCTATTGCGCGGCAGTGGCCAGCGTGCCTGGCCCGGCCGGGAGGAAGCGGTCGAGCAATTGCCCCGGCCCCTTGGCGTGCTTGGCGTAGTTCTTGCCGTCGAAGACGCGGGTGCCGTTGACGAATACGCCGTGCACCCCGATCGGATCGCGCAGCGTGCGCGTGCCGCCGCCGGGCAGGTCGTTGGCCCGCCGCGCCGGCGACACCGCCACGGTCGCCGGATCGAACAGCAGCAAATCGGCGCAGGCCCCGACCGCAATCCTGCCGCGGTCGGGGATGCCGTAGAGCCCGGCCTGGTGACTGGTGAGCCGCCGCACCCCCTCGACGATGTCGAAGGCGCCGCGCTCGCGCACCCAATGGCCGAGGAAATAGAGCCCGAACCCGGCATCGCACAGATAGACGAGATGCGCCCCGGCATCGGATAGCGCGATAACCCCGGCCTTGTGCTTGACCAGCGGCTCCACGCCCTCATCGACCGCGTTCATGAACCGCCCGATAAAGCCCGTGTCCAAATCCTCCTCGAGCCCGAGGTCGAGGAAGGTGTCGAGCGGGGCGCGGTTGCCGCCGCTGACGATCTCGGCGATCGAGCGGTTGGCGAGCCCGGCATTCTCCGCCTTCACCGGCGCCGCGACGATGACCCGATCCCAATTGCCCTGGAACATCGTCCCCGGGATCGGGTTGCGCAGATTTTCGCGGAAGGCGTCGCGGAAGCTCTGGTCGCGGAACACCGCCTTCAATTGCTCACGGTCATAGGCCTTGATCGGGTCGAAAGCCGGATGGCTGTAGAACGGATAGGCCGCCGCAAGGGTGAAATCGAACGACAGCGGCTGGCAGGTGAATTGGAGATAGACCTCCTGCCCACGTTTTTGCGCCGCCGCGCAAGCCTCGAACATGCCCATCCCGCGCTCGGGGAACTGCTCGTTGTAGAAGGAGAGGCCGGTGGTCATGAAGATACGGCGGCCGTGCCGACCGGCGATCTCGGCAATCGTGTCGACCGGCACCGTGCCCGAGGCGATCTCGACGACGCCGCGGCCCGGCCCGCCCATCGCGCCAACCAGCGCCTCGAACTCGCCGATATCGCTGATCGTCGAGGGCATCGGGATGCCGCCCCAGCCGGAATGATTGGGCGAATAAGAGGCGCCAAGGCCGATCGCGCCAAGGCTCATGGCCTCGCCGACCAGGCGCTTCATCTCGGCCATCTCAGCGGGAGTCGGCTCCTTGCGGACGCCGGCATCCTCGCCCATCACCGCAGTGCGCACCGCCGAGTGCCCGACCAGCACCGCCAGATTCATATAAGGGCCCTGCCGGCGCACCATGTCCTGGTACTCGGCGAAAGACTGGAACTGCCAGTCGATGCCCTGGCGCAGCGCGTCGAGGTCCATGCCCTCGACCACCGCGAGGTTGCGCATGATCAGGTCGCGCAGCGGCGGCGGGCTCGGGACGATGCCAAAGCCGCAATTGCCCATCACCGCCGTGGTCACGCCGAGCGAGGGCGACGGCGACAGGGTCGGGTCCCAGGTCACCTGCGCGTCGTAATGGGTGTGGATGTCGATGATGCCGGGCATCAAGGTGAGCCCGCCGGCGTCCACCGTCTCGCATGCGTCGCCCGAGACGTTGCCGAGCGCGGCGATGCGGCCGCCGTCGACCGCGACATCGGCGCGGATCGGGTCATGGCCCAGCCCATCGACCACCGTCGCGCCGCGGATCACCAGATCGTGCATGTTCGCCTCCCCGCCGATAACGACGAGGAGACTAGCGCAATTTTACCCGGCAGTGAGCCAGCGGCAAACGCAACGCCGCCTCGCGACTCCGCCTACCGCGGCGCGGCCGCCCGATTGCCCGTTGCGCGATTACCCGTTGCCCGATCCGCGCCGCGCGGTCGCCACGAGCCCTTGGGCGGTCGCCCGCCGCCGCCGTCACGACGCAGAAACGCCGGAAGTCCGCTGCCCTCCGCCGCCGGAGCCTGGTTTCCATTGGCCGGCGCAGGCCGCTGCCCCTTTGCCGGCGCGGCGCGCTGGCCATTCGAAGAGGCCCTTCGGGGGCTGGCGTTGTCGTGGCCCTTGCCGGCATTCCGGTGCGGGCCGGAACCGTTGAAGCCGCGCGCTTCCGCGTGCTCAGGCCGCCGTTGCGGCCGTTCCTCCGGCGTCTCGCTGCGGCCGGCAGCCGGCAGGTTCGCCGGCAGCGGCAGGACGTTCAGCTTGAGTCGGGTCAGCTTTTCGATGTCGCGCAAATACGGCCGCTCGTCGTCGCCGCAGAACGAAATCGCGATCCCGGCCGCGCCGGCACGGGCGGTTCGCCCGATCCGGTGAACATAATCCTCGGGCACGTTCGGCAGCTCGAAATTGATGACATGGGTTACCGCCTCGACATCGATCCCGCGGGCGGCGATGTCGGTGGCGACGAGAACGCGGGTCTGGCCGGCGCGAAAACCGGACAGCGCCCGTTCGCGTTGCGGCTGGGATTTGTTGCCGTGAATGGCAACGGCCTCGATGCCGCCATCGAGCAGATGCCGCACCACCCGGTCGGCGCCGTGCTTGGTGCGGGTGAACACAAGCACCCGCTCAAACGCCGGGTCGCGCAACAGGCCGGCGAGCAGATGCCGCTTTTGCGCCATCGGAACAAAGAGGACGCCCTGGTCGACGCGCTCGACCGTGGTCGCGACCGGGGTCACCGTGACTTTGACCGGATCGGTCAGATAATCCTCGGCAAGCGTCGCGATGGCGCGCGGCATGGTGGCCGAGAACAGCAGTGTCTGCCGCTCGCGCGGCAGCAGCTTGACGATGCGCCGCAGGGCGTGGATGAAGCCGAGGTCGAGCATGCGGTCGGCCTCGTCAAGCACGAGCACCTGCACGTTCTCCAGGCTGAGATCGCGCCGGTCGATCAGGTCCAGCAGGCGGCCCGGCGTCGCCACGAGAACATCGACCCCCGGCGCCAGCACCCGTTGCTGGGAACCGAGGGTGACGCCGCCGAAGACAACGGCGGTGGATAGCCGCAACTGCCTTCCATAGGCGCGGAAATTATCGGCGATCTGGCTGGCCAGCTCGCGCGTCGGGCTGAGCACCAGCACCCGGCAGGCGCGCGGCAGGCGGCGGCCCGGTGCGGTCGAAAGGCGGTGGAGAATGGGCAGGGCGAACGCCGCGGTCTTCCCCGTCCCGGTCTGGGCGATGCCGCACAAATCGCGACCGCCGAGAATATGCGGGATGGCCTGGGCCTGGATCGGGGTGGGGGTTTCGTAGCCTTCAGTGGCAAGCGCTTGAAGAATCGGGGCAGCAAGTCCGAAATCGGAAAAATCAGTCAAAATGACGGCCTCTCAAGGTCGTGGTGCCCGCCAAGGCACGCCAGTTCAAGGCGAACCTGTCGGGTCGGGAAAAGACGACCCGCGTGATCAGGGCTGTCCGGAGGTGGGCAGAGGATAAAGATCGAACTCAGGTCCTGCCGCTTGGGCAGGTCCGCTCACGCGGTTTCGATCACGTAGCTCAATACAGGAGTACGTACGCTGCTGGCGTCTCTATACAGGCCAAGGGCCAAACAATCAAGCCCGTCAGCGCAGAAACCGCCGATAACGCAAATCGGGTTTATCAACATCAGCTCTCCGGCTGCGAGTTTTCTTCAGCAATTTCTGACGCGCTACTAGGCTCCCCGGAAGCAGAACGCTCCTGTTGGCGCCTTAGCTTTTCGTCTTTTTTCGCCTGTTTTTTGCGTTCTCTCTCGGTTCGCTCAAAACGATAATTGGGTCTCCGCGGCATCGGCACGCTCCGTCGTGTCTAGCGCGATGTCGATGCATCCGGCGCCATCCTCTCCAGATAGGTAGATCGCCGCACAAATCCTAGATGCCGGCCCGCTTAATCCGATATGCGTCCTATTGTCCGCCCAGCTCGCGCACTGCTGCGACCACCGCTCCGGGCGCTTCGGGCGGCAGGAAATGCCCGGCGACCGGGATCACCTCGCGCCGGTAGGGGCCGGTGAAATGGCGGGCATGGCCTGCGGAGCCGGCGGCCGGGCCGACCCCGTCGGCGCCGCCGTGAAGCACCACCGTCGGCACCGCGATCGGCGGGCGCCGGGAGAGCCGCGCCTCGACTGCCGCATATTGCGGGTCGCCCGGCGCGTTGCCATAGCGATGCCGGTACGATTGGATTACCACCTCGACAAAATCCGGGTTCTCGAATGCGGCGGCGGTCCGGGCATAGGTCGCATCGTCGAAATGGTAGTGGGGCGACCACAATTCCCACAAAAGACGGCACAGCGGCCCGCGATTGGCGGAGAGCCCGGCACGGCCGCGCTCGGTGTGAAAGTACCATTGATACCAATAGCGGTACTCGGCAGCCGGCGGTTGCGGCTGGTTCGCGCCGGCGATGTCCTGGATGTTGTAGCCGGAAACCGACACCAGCCCGCCGGCCCGCTCCGGCCACAGCGCGGCGACGACACAGGCGGCGCGCCCGCCCCAATCGTACCCGGCGAGGATCGGCTTATCGAGGCCGAGAGCCTCGATCAGGTCGAGAAGGTCGCGGCCCAGCGCCGCCTGCTCGCCCGAGCGCGGCGTCGCGGGATCGCGAAACCGGGTCGGGCCATAGCCCCGCAGATACGGCATGATGACCCGATACCCGGCAGCGGCGAGCGGCGGCGCCACGTCGTCATAAGCATGGATGTCGTCGGGAAACCCATGCATCAACAGCACCGGCTTTCCGTCCGCCGGCCCGCTTTCCTCGTAGGCGATGTCGAGGATCGGGGTGCGGACGGTCCCGGTCATGCTGCGCCGACGCGAAAGCCGGACAGCCCGTCCTTTTCGATTTCGCCGGGCAGGTCGAGCTCCCATTGCAAGTAGGCGCGCATCGCCCGTTCCGCGCTCTCGCTGCGATCGTGGCGGTCGTGATTCCAGAAGATGAAGTCGATCCGCTCGCTGTCGGGCGGATCGTCAGGCGAGGCCACCACCGGGAACCCGGCCGCGCGCCACCCCGGCACGCCGCCCTCGACAATGGCTGCCTCGGCTGCGGAAAGCTCGGCCAGATCGGCGACGGCAAGGCGGGCGACCGCGACATCCTCGGCAAAGATCACGATCCGGCGCGCACCCGGCACTCGTGCCGGCAGACGGTCGAGGCGCGGGCGGATCGTCCACACCGCGCCCGGCGGATGCTCGGCGTGGAAAGCCGCGCTCGACCCCAGAACGATCGCCGCCGCGCCGTCGCCGAGCAGCGCCGCGGCAGCGGCCGGCTTTATTGTCGGGACGGCCGGCAAGGCTGGCGCCGGCTCGGCGCCCGCCCCGGTTTCGAGCGCTCCGCCGTCAAGCGCGCGATCCAGCACCGACACGTCCCAGCCGAGCTGCTTGAGCCAATGAGCGGTCATGATCGCCCGGGTGCCGCGGTCGTCGACCAGCACGATTCGGGCGCCGCGGATGCCGACCCAGCGGTCGATTGCCTGGACAAGCTGCCCGCCCGGCGCCGACACCGACCCCGGCAGATGCCCGGCGGCAAACTCGTCCGGGGTGCGGACATCGAGCAGATAGGTGGTGCGGGTCGCCGCCTCCTTGCGCCAGGCGTCGAGGGTCGCGCGCTCGATCCGCGTCACCCCGTACCGCGCCGCGACCAGGGCCGCGCGCGCGGCCGAGGCGGCGGCCCCCTCGGCGCTGACCGGCGGCACCGCGGCCTGCGTGTCGCGCTCCAGTTCGAGGCCGGCGAGACGCCAGCCCTGGGTGCCGCCTTGCAGCGACACGACCTTGTTCGGCACCCCGGCATTGATCAGCGATTGCGCGCCGATGATGCTGCGGGTACGGCCGGCGCAGGAAACGACGACCAGGGTCTCCGGGTCAGGCACCAGATCGGCGAAGCGATAGACCAGTTCGGCCCCGGGGCAGGTGACCGCGCCCGGCACGTGAAAGCGGTTGAACTCTTCGACCGTGCGGCTGTCGAGGATCTTGAGGTTGCGGCCGGCGCGCTGCATCTCGGCGAGTTCGGCGGCGGTCACGTGCGGGGTGTGGCTGTCGATCTCGACGATCTCGGCAAAGGCTTTGCTCGGCACGTTGCTGCTCGGGAACAGCGGGTATTGCGCGCCCCAGGCCGCGACTCCGCCGGCGAGGATTTGCACCGCCGAATAGCCGCGCCCGGCAAGCCGGCGCGCCGCTTTCTCGGCGACGCCGTCGCCGTCGTCGACCAGCACCACCCGGCAGGAGGCGCGCGGCACCAGCCGGCCGATATCCAGCTCCAGCCTGCTATAGGGCAGGTTGACCGCGAGTAGCGGGTGGCCGTCGCAATGCGGCCCCTCCTCACGCACGTCGATAAACGCCACCTCGCCGCCATCGCCGAGCCAGTTGCGCAGCGTGGCGACATCGATTGATTTGGTCTCGCCTGCCATCGCGACCTCCCTGGGGAATCCAGAGACAACTATGTCGTGCCGCTCTCCAGTACGCCACCCCGGCGAAAGCCGGGGCCCGCTTGTCCGTTTTTCGAGTGGTTGAAAAGGGTCCCGGCTTTCGCCGGGATGATGGAGAATTAAGGCGTCGCGCCCATGCGGGGTTCGTCGACAAAGCGCTCGGGGGCGGCGTCGATGGCGCGACCGGCGCGGCCGCGCGGCGCGTGGACATAGAGCGAGCGCCCGGTTGCAGTTTGCTGATCGTCGCGCGCCGGCGGCAGCGGGATCTCGAACGTCACCGGGCGGGCATGGTCGGCGAGCAGCAGATCGGTCCGGTAGACGCTGTTCATCTTCAGCATGCTTTTGACGAAGTTGGTCTGCCCGTGCAGCAGCAGCCGCGCCGCGAGGCTGCCGGCGCGGCGGATCGTGCGCCAGCCGAGATGCTTCGAATAAATCGCCCGCTGCGTCGTCACCAGCTCGTCGTAGAACTCGGCGAGCGGCAGCTTGGTCGGCAGCACCGTATGCTGAATGTCGAACAGGCGGTAATCGCGGGTTTGCAGCCGGCGCTGCTCGGTCAGCCAGCTTTCGGTGCCGGGATAGGGGGTATTGACGCTGATATTGACGATCTCGGGCTGCTCGACGCACCACTCGCGCACGATGCGGAACCGCTCATGGTCCCAATCGGGATCGGCGATCAGGTTGATCGCGATGTGGACGCCGAGCGAGCGGGCGAATTCGAGCGCTTCGAAATTGCGGCCCAGCGGCACCCGCTTGCGGAATTTGACGAGGCCCTCCTCGTCGATCGCCTCGAGCCCCAGGAACATATAGGCGACGCCGAGCTGCTTCCAGAAGCGGAACACATCCTTGTTGCGCAGCAGCACATCGCCGCGGGTTTCCAGGTAGTAGCGCTTCTTGATCCCGGCGCGGGCGATCGCCTCGCCGAGTTCCAGGCCGTGCCGCTCCTGGATAAAGGCGACATCGTCGACGATGAAAACGCCGGGCTCGCGGATCGATTTGAGGTCCTCGACCACCCGATCGACGCTCATCATCCGATAGGAGCGGCCATAAAAGGTCCAGGCGCTGCAGAACGAGCAATCCCAGGGACACCCGCGCGAGAACTCGACCGAGGCGCAGGGATCGAGCACGCCGAGAAAATACTTGCGGCGATGGCGCAGCAGGTCGCGCGCCGGCAGCAGATCGTCGAGCGAATGGACAAAGCCCGGCGCCGGCCCCTGTCCGCCCGCGGTCACGGCGCCCGGCACCGCGGCGAGGTCGCCGCCGGCCTCGATCGCGGCGAGCAGCAGCGGCACCGCCGCCTCGCCCTCGCCGCGGATCACGCAGTCGATCGCGCCCTCGCCGTGGCCGATCAACGCCTCGGCGACGAACGAGACGCTGTGCCCGCCGACGCACACGACCGCGCGCGGCAGCAGCGTCTTGGCCGCCTTAGCGAGGTCGACGATCTCCGGTACGTTGGCGAGGTAGTTGCACGAGAACAGGATCACATCGGGCCGCCAGCGGTAGAGCCGGTCGGAAAAGGCGCGACGGCTTTCGACCTGGAGGTCGATCAGCACCGCCTCGTGCCCGGCCTGACGGACCGCGGCCGCAACCAATTCGAGTCCCAGCGGCTCCAGCCGCAAAAAGATCCGCGTATACATCAGCGGACCGGGGTGAACCCCGAGCACCCGCATTTGCCTGCTCCTCCGCCCAGCTGTCCCAGACGGCCAACGAAATCCGGTGCTTACAGTTTCAATAGCTGCTTCGCATTGCCGCTGAGGATCTTCGTCTTGTCCGCCGCCGACATCGGCAGGCGCTCGGCCCAGGCGGTCCCGGGCGGGTTCTCGACAAACGGGTAGTCGATCGAAAACAGGACGCGGTCGATGCCGATCTCCTGAATGCAGTGCAGCAGGGCCGGATCGGAGAAGAAGCCGCTGGTGGTGACCCAGAAATGCTCGGTGAAGGCGTCGCGGAACCAGGTCGCGCCGCGGCCGTCGCGGGCGAACCCCATGTTGATGCGCCAGAGATAGAGCGGCAAACCCTCGCCGAGATGGCCGAGGATGATCTTCAGCCCGGGATATTTGTCGAAAACGCCGCTCAGCACGAGGCGGACGCCCTGCGTCGCGGTCTCGACGGTAAAGCCCCAGGCGGCGCGCAGGATGGTCGGGAATTTCTCGACATAGTCCTTGTAATAGACCTCGATGACGCGCGGGTCGGGGATCGAGGGGTGCATGTAAAGCGGCACGTCGAGCGCCACGGCACGCTCGAAAATCGGCCAGAAACGCTGGTCGTCGATAAACAGCCCGTTGGTCAGCCCGTGGATCATCGCCCCCTTGAAGCCGAGCCGGGTGACCGCGCGCTCGAGCTCGTCGGCGGCGGCCTTCGGGTCCGGCGTCGGGATTGCGGCGAAGGCGGCGAACCGGTCGGGGTGGGCCTTGACCGTCGCGGCGAGCCGGTCGTTGACCCCCTGCGCCAGGCGAACCGCAGTCTCGGCATCGAATTTTTGCAGCGACGGGGCAGCGTGCGACAGCACCTGGACGTCGATGCCGGCCTCGTCCAT
>DASQGR010000071.1:0-8902 GCA_035632515.1 Allostellaceae bacterium
AGCTCCTCGGCCTCCATATCGGCGACCGCGATCTGCGGCACAAAGCTCACCACCACAAACCCGGGCGCCTCGAATGTCACCCATGACGACGGCGCCAGGTGGATGCGGTTCGACATGATCGGCAGGATGCTCTTCACGTTGAACTTGTAGGGGAAGAGATCGCCCTTCCACCCGACCACCTGCATCGGGTCGTTCTTGTAGAAGATCGAGGTGTGGCCGCCGCCGGCCTTGATCCGCAGCTCGTATTCGCTCTCTTCCGGCCAGCCGTAATCGGCGACATCGGGCACGTCGAGCACGGTCGGGTCGATCGGGGTGTGGCGGCCGACCTGCTCGTGCTCGCACAGTCGGATCGGCTGCGGCGACTCGACGACGAGCAACAGGCTGTCCTGATCGTCCGGCATCAGGCGGAACGTCGTGCCCTTGGGCAGCATCACGTAATCGCCCGGCTCGTAGCGGATCGGCCCGAACTCGGTGGCAAACACGCCGCTGCCGCGATGCGCGAAATAGAGCAGATCGCCGACCAGGTTGCGGTAGCGGTAGGGCATCGCCTGGGTCCGCCGGCTGATCGCGACCGAGACGTCGTCGTTCGACAGCATCCCTTGCGGCTCGCCGCCCGGGTCCTTGCCGTCCGGCGCGACGACATCGGCGCTGTCGATCTGGCGCGGGCGGTACTCGCCCTCGATGCGGACGATCTCGTTGGGGCCGCTGGTGCGGTAAAGCATCGCCACCGGCCCGGCAAAGCCATGCCGGCTCAGATGCTCCTCGCGCAAATCGCCGAGCCCGACCCGCGCCTGGCGGACGAAGCGCCCGCGGGTGAAATGGATCCAGGAGCGCATCATCGTGTCTCCTCCCCGAAAGCTGCCGCAACTGTGTCATTACCGGGGAAACGAAGCAATCGCGTGCCGCGACTTGCTGATTTTTGCCGTTGGTGCGCCCGGCGCGGAGGTTTAGGCTGGCGCCACCGACAAAACGGTGGCGGGAAGGCCCGCATCGCAACCCTGGGAGGGTATCTGATGGCCAGCTTCACCAGCGAAGACGTCGAATATCTGCGTCACGGCGACCGCAAGATCATGGCCCGCATCTTCACGCCCGAAGGCGCCGGCCCGTTCCCGTGCTTTATCGACCTGCATGGCGGCGCCTGGAACAATGGCGACCTCGCCGACCGCACCGGCCTTGGCGAATACCTCGCCTCGCGCGGGGTGGTGATGCCGACCCTCAATTTCCGCCACGGGCCGGACGGCTATCCGACGACACTCGCCGACATCCATTACGGCATCCGCTGGGTCAAGGCGCATGCGAAGGAGCTCAAGATCGACGCCAACCGGGTGGCGATCGGCGGCGCGTCGAGCGGCGGGCATCTGGCGATGTTGGTGGCGATGCGGCCGAACGACCCGCGCTACAACGCGATCCCGTGCCAGGGCTGCGACGACCCGAGCGTGCGCGGCGTCTTCATGATGTGGCCGGTCATCAACCCGCTGTCGCGCTACAACCACGCCAAGCGCCTTGTCGCCGCCGGCAGCCCGCCGGCCTGGGCCGTCGGCATGGACAAGAAGCACGACATCTATTGGCACACCGAGGCCGAGATGGCAGAAGGCAATCCGATGCTGATCCTCGAGCGCGGCGAGAAGGTGGTGATGCCGCCGGCCGTCTGGCTCCAGGGCCGGCCGGACCTGACCCACGACTACCACGACCCCGATTCGAACTTCCCCGGCAACGAGCCCGAGCGGTTCGTCAGCAACTACCGCAAGGCCGGCGGCGACATCGAGATCGCCTATTTCGACAACGAGAAGCGCAACACCGATGTAACCCACGCGCCGGTTCATGCCTTCATGCAAAAGCACGTGAAGTAGGACCGCCAAATCAAAGACCGACTGTTGAGCCGGCCCGCCCAACCCGCTATCAAGCGGGGCGGGCGGGCGTCGCTTTTCCGGGGCCGCCGCTTCTAATATGATTCTGGGCCACGGAGGGCGGCAGGGCATGGCCCACAGCAACATCGCAGCAAACCAGCATAAGGAAGCCGGCGTCGACATCGCCGAGGCCGATGCCGGTCTCGGCAACATCATCGCGCGCATCACCGCGACCTGGCCGAAATCGGGGTTTGGCGCGGTGCAGTTGCCGATCGGCTATTTCGCCAACGTCATCGATATCGGCGGCATTGGCCTCGCGATCACCACCGACGGGGTCGGGTCGAAGGCGATGATCGCCGACATGATGCGCAAGTACGACACGATCGGCATCGACTGCATCGCGATGAACGTAAATGACCTCCTCTGCGTCGGGGCGCGGCCGGTGTCGCTGGTCGATTACATCGCGGTGGAGAAGGCGGATGCGGCAATGCTCGACGGCATCGCCATCGGCCTGGCCGAGGGGGCGCGGCAGTCGGGCATTTCGATCACCGGCGGGGAGATATCGCAATTGCGCGACGTGGTGCGCGGTTTCGACCTGGTCGGCGCCGCGGTCGGCACGGTGGCGCTCGACCGCATCCTCGTCGGCCGCGATCTTCAGCCCGGCGATGTGGTTATCGGCATCCGGTCGAGCGGCATCCACAGCAACGGCATGACCCTGACCCGCCGGGTGTTGTTCGAACAGGCCGGGGCGACGATCGACACGCATTTTCCCGAGCTCGGCTGCACGATCGGCGAGGAATTGCTGCGCCCGACGATCATCTACGTGCCGGAGATTCTCGATGTTCTGGGCGAGGTATCCTCGGTCAAGGCATTGATTCATATAACCGGAGATGGGCTTTTGAACCTGCCTCGGGTCGATGCGGCGATCGGTTTCGTGATCGACGATCTGCCCGAGCCGCCGCCGCTGTTCGGGCTTATCGAAAGCCTCGGCGGCATCAGCCGGGCCGAGATGTTCGAGGTCTACAACATGGGGATCGGGTTTTGCGTGGTGGTCGCGGCGGCAGACGCCGACCGCGTCCTGGCGATCCTCGCGCGCCATGATCGCCCGGCCGCGATGATCGGCCACGCCGTCGCCGATCCGACCAAATCGATCCAGCTGCCGGGTGAAGGGCTGATCGGCACCGGCAAGCGGTTCCGTTCGGCATGAGCGAGATCCTCGACGCGGCGGTCCTCGACGAACTGATCGAGCATATCGGCGTCGAGGCGGCTCATTCCGTCATCGACCTGTTCATCGGCGAATGCCGTGAACTGACTGCAGCGATCGCCGCCCGCGACGCCACGCCCGACGCGGTGCGGCGCGCGGCGCATTCGCTCAAGAGCAGCGCCGGTCAGCTCGGCGCTATCGCCTTGGCAGAGGCCGCGACGGCGGTCGAGATGGGGGCCGAAACCGGGGCCGCCGACCTGTCGGGACGGATTGCAACGCTTGGCGATTGCGCCGCCCGCACCGAGGCGGCATTGGCCAAGCGGCTGCAAGGGACGGGGTAGGGCGGAAGAGCAAAGCGTCTTCTGCCGGTAACGGGCCGGCCAATGGTGGAATGCGCTGCGCTTTCCGCCCTACCGAACCGCAAGGGATCATCCCGCTGACAGCAGCCGTTCCTTTTCCCACTCCGCCTTGCGGCGATAGATCGTCGAGGGGTTGATCTCCAACAGCGCCGCGGCGCGAGGGATGTTGCCGTTGCACAATGCGATCGCTTCCTCGATCGCTTCCTTCTCGACCAGCCATAGCGGTTTGATCGTGCCGCCGGCATGCCGTGGCACCGGCGACAAGGTCGCGATCGCCGCCGGTCGCGTCGCGGCGCCGGGGTCGAGCCGGTTCAGCATCGCCTCGCTGAGAAGGCCGCCGTGGTTGAACAGCACCGCGTTGCGTAGCACGTTCTGCAATTCGCGGATGTTGCCGGGCCAGGGGTAGCGGCGCAGCGCCCGCACCGCGCCGTCGTCGAAACCGGTGAAGGACTTGCCCTCCTCCTTTGCGTAGACGTCGAGGAAATGGCGGGCGAGCAGCAGCACGTCGTCGTCGCGCTCGCGCAGCGGCGGCATTGCGCAGGGCACGACATGGAGGCGGTAATAGAGGTCTTCGCGAAAGCGCCCGGCCTGCACCTCCGCCCACGGCTCGCGGTTGGTGGCGCAGACATAGCGGACATCGGCGCGCTCGACCGTGTTCCCGCCGACTTTCTGGAACTCGCCGGATTGGATGACGCGCAGCAATTTGACCTGCAGCGACAGATCCATCTCGCACAACTCGTCGAGGAACAGCGTGCCGCCGTGCGCCCGGCTGATCGCGCCGTCGCGGTTGCCGACCGCGCCGGTAAAGGCGCCCTTGAGATGGCCGAACATCTCGCTTTCCATCAGCTCGCGCGGGATCGCGCCGCAATTGACCGCAACGAACGGCCCGTCGCGACGCGGGCTGAGCTGGTGGATCGCCTGGGCGCACAGTTCCTTGCCGGTGCCGCTTTCACCGGTGATGAAAACGGTGGCGCGGCTCGACGCGGCGTTCTCGATTACGTGATAGACGGCGCGCATCGGCAAGGAGGCGCCGATCAGTCCGCAAAACTTTCCCTCCTTGGCGATGTCGTGGGCCGCCGCCAGGGTCTGCAATTGCCGTCGTTCGAGCGCATTGCGCACGGTAACCGTGAGCCGGTCGGGCGGAAACGGCTTGATGATGAAGTCATAGGCGCCTTCGCGCATTGCCTCGACCGCGATTTTGACCGAGCCGTGCGCGGTGACGACAATGACCGCGCTGAGCAGGTTGCGGGCACGGATGCGGCGCAAGATGTCGATGCCGTTGGTGTCGGGCAGCTCGACATCGAGGAGCACCACATCGGGGATCGTTTCGTCGAGGACGGCCAGGGCGCGCGCGCCGGTGTCGGCGTCGATCAGCTCGACGTCGAGCTTGCGCAGCACCTCGTGATAGAGGCGCAGGATCGAAGGTGTGTCCTCGATCAGCAGCACCCGCGGTTTTGCCGTCATTCGCCCTCCGTTTGCCGCCTCGACAGTACCCTCTTTTGGTTTCTAATGACTGAACGGGGGCGGCGATACCTCCGGTCTCCGGCGGATCGGCCGGAAACGCGATTTGCCGCGTACAATTAGCTTAAAAGTAACCTTGCTCGCCGAGGCTCGGCGAGACTGGAAAGGATTTTCGCCTGCCCGAACCTGCCGCCAGCGAGGGATCGCGCTACGAGGCGCCCGACCCGGCACTGACCCTGGTGCGGCGCGGCTGGCTGCCGTTGGCGATGGCGCTGTTCGGCGCGCTGGTGATCCTGCTGGTGGTCGGCGGCGTCGCGCAGCAGCTGGCGAGCGAAAAAGCCGCGATCGTCGAAGAGGCGCGCAAGCATACCTCGAACCTCGCACGCGCCTTCGAGGAGCATATCCGCCGCACTGTCAAGGAGGTCGACCAGGCGCTGCTGGTGCTGAAGCGAGGCTACGAGAGCGATACGCATAATTTCAGATTGTGGGAATGGCCCGGCAAGGAATTGCTGCTGCAGGATTTGTCCGTCCAGATCGCGATGGCCGACAAGGACGGAATCCTCGTCGGCACCACCGAGGGCCCGGCCCCGGTGACCGCCTCGGTCAGGAATGAGGACTATTTTCTCTACCACCTCAGCCGCGCCGACAACGCGCTGTTCCTCGGCAAGCCGGTCAAGGGCGGCGGCGCCGGGCACTGGTCGATCCCGATGTCGCGGCGGCTCAATGCCCCCGACGGCAGCTTTGCCGGGGTCCTGATCGTCTCGCTCGATCCCTATTACCTGGCGCGGTTCTACGAGGCCGTCGATCTGGGTCCCGGCGGCACGGTAATGCTGGTCGGCCGCGACGGCATCGTCCGCGCCCGGGTCTCGTTTTCCCGCGCGCCGGGGGCGACGAGCCCGAGCCCAAAGCTGACGATCGGCGAGAGGGTCATGCTCCAGCTCGATCCCGACGCGGCGCGGCGGAGCTTTCACGTCGAAAGCGGGCTCGACAATGTCCGGCGCGTCGTCAGCTACAGCGTTCTGCGCGACTACCCGCTGGTGGTCGGCGTCGGCTTGTCGGACAGCGACCTGTTCGCCGAATACGATGCCAGCCGCCGGCGGCAGATCGGCGTGGCCGCGGGGGTGTCGCTGGTCGTCGCCCTGTTCACCGCGCTGCTGGTGCGACAGATGGCGCGGCGTCAGCGCTCGGAGGCCGCGCTCGGCGTCCGCGAAGGCGAATTGTCCGAAATGCTGGCGCTGCGCGAGCGCGCGGAGCGCGAACTGGTCGCCAGCATGGAGCGGGCCGAGCAGGCGAGCCGCGCCAAATCCGAATTCCTTGCGGCGATGAGCCACGAGATCCGCACGCCGATGAACGGGGTCGTCGGCATGACCGGGCTGCTGCTCGACACCCCGCTCGCGCCGGAACAGCGGCGATATGCCGAGATCGTGCGCGACTCCGCCGATCATCTGCTGTCGGTCATCAACGACATCCTCGACCTGTCGCGGCTCGAAGCCGAGCGGCTGGTGCTCGACGAAGGCGATTTCGAGATCGAGCCGCTGGTGCAGAGCGTCTGCGACATGATGGCGCCGCGCGCCTACGCCAAAGGGCTGGATATCGGCTTCTACCTGGCGCCGGGCGCCCCCGCCCGGGCCTGTGGCGATTCAGGCCGGATCCGGCAGATTCTCTACAATCTGGTCGGCAATGCGATCAAATTCACCGAGACAGGCGGAGTGGCGATCTCGGTCACCCCGGCGTCGCATCCCCCGGCGCACTCGTTGTCGGTGCACCAGGCAGCGGCGGAGGGCGGGCGCTTTCTGTTGCGCTTCGATGTCGCCGATAGCGGTATCGGCATCCCGGCCCCGGTGATGGAGACCCTGTTCGAGCAATTCACTCAGGGCGATCCGACCGTTGCCCGGCGCTATGGCGGCACCGGCCTGGGCCTGTCGATCTCCCGCAAGCTCACCGCGCTGTTGGGCGGGAGGATCGGCGTCGCCAGCGAGCCGGGGCAGGGCAGCCAGTTCTGGTTCACCGCCGCGCTGGCTCCGGCGCGCGGCGCTACGGCGGCCGCGCCGCCCCCCGACCTTGAGGGGATGCGGGTTCTGGTGGTCGACGACAATGCGGTCAATCGCGAGATCATGGCAAAGCAGCTCGCCGCCTGGCGAGCCGAGGTCGTGACCGTTGCCGCACCCGACGCGGTTATTCCGGCGCTGCGCCAGGCGGCGGAAGCCGGTAGCGCCTTTGCCGCCGCGGTGCTGGACCACGCGATGCCGGAGCTCGACGGCATTGCGCTTGCCCGGCTGATCCGTGCCGACCCGCGCTTTGCCGGCGTGCGCCTGATCCTGGCAACTTCCACCGGCGTGGCCTCGCTGCGGACCGAGGCGACGGCGGAAGG
Source organism: Allostellaceae bacterium (assembly GCA_035632515.1). GTDB lineage: Bacteria > Pseudomonadota > Alphaproteobacteria > ATCC43930 > CGMCC-115725 > DATARH01. The sequence continues at coordinate 7,243 of DASQGR010000071.1, forward strand.
GGTTGCCGCGGTGCTGGTCAAGCCGTCCCCGCCCTCGACGCTGCTCGCGGCGCTGGCCGCCCCGCCGGAGGCGCTGGCCGCCGCGCGGGCGATGGTGACGCCGACCGCCGATCCCGCCTCCGCGAGCGCGCTCGGCGCCGGCATGCGCGTGCTGGTCGCCGAGGACAACAAGGTCAACCAGGTGGTCGTCAAGCAGATGCTGGAAAAGCTCGGCTGCCGGGTCGACGCCGTCGCCAACGGGCTGGAGGCGGTCGAGGCGGTGCGCCTCGCGCCCTATCACCTGGTGTTCATGGACGTGCAGATGCCGGAGATGGACGGGCTCGCGGCAACCGGCGCGATCCGCGCCCTGCACCTCCCCGACCGCCGCGACGTATGGATCATCGCGCTGACGGCAAATGCCTTTGCCGAGGATGCCCAGCGCTGCCTCGCCGCCGGGATGAGCGATTTCCTCGCCAAGCCGATCCGGCCCGACGACCTCAAAGCCTGCCTCGAACGGGTGCCTGCGGTGATCGCCGCCCGGGCCGCGGCGGAGTGAGGCTAGGGTTTCGGCTCTTCCGGGAACCAGTCGCCGAGGATCTGGTCAGGCGTGTAGGTAGTCGCGTGGATGCGGGCGATGGCAGCCGGGTCGGCCGCGCCATATTTCTCCAGGTCACGGACAGCGAGCCTTACTCCGTGTTTCATCTCAGCGGCGATAGCTGTCGTGACATAGGGCCTGAGGCTCGGGCTGGTTTCCAGAACGAGCTCAATCTCGGCTCGGGCGTCGTCGATCGACTCCATCCAACCCTGTCGAGGTTCTGTCGCGCGCGAGTGTTCGAGCTTCAGCAGGTGATGGATTACTCGCCGGATATGGCTACGCAATTCGCGTTTTTCCGAGATGCCCAAGCTTTCGATCTCCTCGGCGAGGTTCTCCCAGTCCAGCAAGTGGTTTGAGCCAGTACGCGCGGCAGCGCGCAGCGCCTCGGCTTGCTGTTGTGACCAGGCGACGAAATCCTCGTCGTAAAGCGTGGCATCAGTCATCGCTGCACTCACGGCGGCGCCTTATGGGCAGCATGGTACAGAAAAGGTGAGCGGCAGACGAATCTGCAAGGCCCAGCGGCGATGGCCGATCCTCTTGAAGCTGCAGCGCTCCCGACCCATCATCGGCATATGGAAGAATTCGCCGTTCGTCCCGTGCCCGACGATCCGCGGCTGACCCGCACGGTTGCCGGCATCGATCATGACGGCAAGCGGATCGAGACCGCGGTGGTCATGGAGCGGCCGCTGACCCTGTTTCTCAACGGCCGCGAGATCGTCACGATGATGACCATCGGCGATCACCCGGATTACCTCGCGGTCGGCTATCTGCTCAACCAGAACATGCTGCTGCCGGACGATCGCATAACCGCGATCGACTATGACGACGATATCGAGACCGTTGTCGTCCGCACCGAGCGCCAGACCGATTTCGAGGACAAGCTCAAGAAAAAGACGCTGACCTCGGGGTGCGCCCAAGGCACGGTGTTCGGCGATCTGATGGAGAAGTTCGACGAGATCCGCCTCGATCCCGCGGCGATCCTGAAGACATCCTCGCTCTATGCGCTGACCCGCAAGATCAACACCGCGCCGAGCCTTTATCTCACCGCCGGCGCGATACACGGTTGCGTGCTATGCGAGGAAGACC
>DASQGR010000072.1:0-4643 GCA_035632515.1 Allostellaceae bacterium
ACGACATGCTGCAGCGATGTGGCAAGGCGGCGCACCGTAGCGAACCCTTCGAGCATGTCGCCGACGTTGTAGACCGTCGGATAGGCCCGCATCTGCTCGAAATTGGCGTAGAAATGCGAGGCGTCTGCGGCGAGTACCACCCAGCCGCGCTCGGTCTTGACCCGCATCACCTGGAGCCCGTCGGTATGGCCGCCGACATGATGCACGGTAATGCCCGGCGCCAATTCGTCGGTGCCGTTGTGAAACTGCACCCGGCCGCGGAACAGCCGGCCGATCATCGCCGTCACATCCGCCTCCTCGAACGAGCGGCGCAAATTCGGGTGGCACATGCAGCGTCCGGTGCAGAACGCCATCTCGCGATCCTGCAGATGATAGGTCGCGTTGGGAAACAGGTCGTTGTTGCCGGTATGGTCGTAGTGCATGTGGCTGATGACGACGTCCTTTACGCTCGCGGGGTCGATACCGATCATCTTGAGCCCTTCGCCGGGCGGGGTCAGGAACTCGCGCCCGCGCTTTTTCGCCAGCGGTGCGTCGAAGCCGGTGTCGAGGATGAAGGTGGCGCTGTCGCCGACGACCGCCCAGACGAAATAATCCAGCGGCATCGGCCCGTTGTCGTGGGGGTCGCCCTGCAGAAAATTCTCGTTCGCCCGCCGGTCGTGGTGGGCGTACTTGACGGCATAGATCCGGTAGGTGTCGGACGCCATTTTCGTCTCCTTGAGCGAGTCCTTGAGCGAGGTTCAATCTTCGGCCAGCATCCGCGCCGCGACGGGCAAAAGGATGAAGCGCGGGGTGCACCGGGCGATCAGCGTGAAAATGCGGTTCTTTGCGCCGACGATCGTGACGCGCTCGCCGCGGGCGAGCCCGCGATAGCCGATGCGGGCGACGTTGTCGGCGCTCATCATGTGGCGCAGGTGTTTCGCCATCACCGTATTCTCGCCGCCCGCGACCTTGAAGAAATTGGTCGCGGTCGCGCCGGGGCACAGCACATTGACGGTGACGCCGCTGCCCCTGAGCTCCTGCGCCAACGCTTCGCCAAAGCTGCGCACGTATGCCTTGCTCGCGGAATAGACGGCCATGCCGGGGAGGGGCAGGAACGACGCCGTCGAGGCCACCAGCATGATCTTGCCGCGCCGCCTGGACGCCATTCCCGGCGCCAGCAACCGGGTCAGCTCCGTCAGCGCGACGATGTTGACCTGCATGACCTCGCCGATCCTCTCGGGGGCGGTGCGGTCGAAAGGCGCGATGGCGCCAAGTCCGGCATTGGCAACCAGCGCCTCGATCTCGCGGGAGCCGATCGCCTCGACCAGCGCCGCGGCACCGCCCGGCTGGGCGAGATCGGCGGCGAGGATCGTCACCGCCGTTCCGCCGCTGCGCAATTCGGCCGCCAGCGCCTCCATCGGAGCGATGCTGCGCGCCGACAGGATGAGGTCGTGGCCGTGCCGGGCGAACTCGCGTGCCAGCGCCGCGCCGATCCCGCTCGAGGCTCCGGTAATCAGTGCGACGGGACGGTTGCTGCCGTTCATGGGCGTCCTATGATCCTGTGCGTCGGCAACAATAGGATCGCCGCGCGCCGACGGGAGAGGAAAACGACATGAAATTCGCCGGCGCCGTGCTGGTCGCCGTGATGGCGGCAGGAACGGCCCATGCCGCCGACGCGATCCGCGCCGGCAAGTGGGAGTTCTCGGCCCAGGTGCAGCTGCCGCACATGCCCAAGCTGCCGCCCGGCGTGACCCTGCCGCGGGGGATCGGCATCGGCCCCCATGGGGTCGATATGACGCGCACCTCTTGCGTCACCGCGAGCGCGCCGGTGCCCAAGGATATCCGCCCGCCCTCGCAGGAGCACGGGCAATGCCGGGTGGCAAAGCTCGACAGCCAGGGCGGCACGGTGACATGGGAGACGACCTGCACCGAGGCGGACGGCAGCGTCGCTCATTCCGAAGGGGTCGCGCATTACACCGGCAACACGATGGAGGCGACGATGAAGACGCGGATCAGTGGCGGCGGCAACCGGCCGACCGAAACCTCGCAGCACATCACTGGCCGTTATCTGGGGCCTTGCGATGCCAAGTGACCCGCAACCGCGCCGAAAGCAGATTCGGCTGACCGAGGACGAGCAGGCGGCATTCCTGCGCGACCACCGCAAGGCGGCGCTGGCGACGCTCGACCCGCAGGGATTTCCGCATCTCGTGGCGATGACCTACGGGGTCAAGGACGGCATCTTTTACATGACCTCCTACGCCAAGGCGCAGAAGGTGCTGAACATCCGGCGCAATCCCAAGGTCGCGCTGATGATCGAGGCCGGCGGCGCCTACAGCGAGCTGCGCGGGGTCATGGTCCGCGGCGATTGCGAAATCCTCGAAGGGGAAGACGCGGTGCGCGAGGCCTGGGGAGTGATCTCCGGCGCCAGCAGCACGCCGCGTCGCCGCGAGACCAACGACAGCGCCGCCAAGCGCGTGGTGCTCAAGGTGACACCGCACAAGATCGCCAGCTGGGACCACAGCAAGCTCGGCGGACGGTATTGAGGCTTGTTGAGGCCTGCGGGAACGAAGCGTGGATCAGCCGGTGCCGAAGGCGTCGTCGATCAGCCGCGACAGCACCTGCCGGGCGTCGAAATGGGCGACGGCGATCTCGCGGGCGGCCTGCGTCTCGGCCGCGTAATTGCCGTCGACGGCCGCGATCGCGGCAACGGCCTCGTCTTCATTGTTGAAGGTACGCAGCCCGCGTCCGGTCGGCAGCACATTGGAAAACCCGGTATCCTGCACGACCACCGGGCGTGACGCGGCGAGATAGCAGGCGGACCGGGTGCTGAACCAGCCGGTGCGCAGCGCGACGTAGACGTGCTTGGCGATCGAGACCTCGCCGCGCGAGCCGGCGAGATAGTCCTGATAGTTTGCCGGCGTCAGCGTGGCGCCGGGGCCGTCCTCGGCGGCCCAGCCCTGCGCCGCGAGCTCGGCGAGCGGGGCCTCGGTCCCGCCGACGGCAACGCGGAACGGGCGCCCGAGCCGCCGCGGCAGCCCGGCGATCTTGGCGAACTCGCCGGCCTTGCCGCGATACTCGACCCCGCCATATTCGAGCGGTCCCTTGAACACGTTCCAGGTCATCACCGTGCTCCACGGCGATGCCGGGCGCACGTCGTCGGGGCGCGCGGGCCATAGTTCCGGCACGACCGGCATCCGCGTCTTTTTCCAGAGGAGCCCGGCGGTCGGCATGATGCAATCCGGATTGCCGAGGTTTTCCGCATAGGTGAAGTGCCGGTCGTGGGCCCGAACGCCGGCACACCAGCGATCGACGTTCTCCGACCAAGACGGGCGCTCGCTGAGGATGATCTGATTGTAGCCGGGGTCGCTGTCGAGAAAGACCTTGAGGCAATTCGCCGACAGCGCCTCGGGAAAAAAACTGCCGCCGCTGACGTTGAGAAACAGATCGGCGGTTTGCGCGAACCGGTCGAAGGCGGCGCGGCTCATCCCGCAGCTGGTCTCGTGCAGGTGCTGGTAGTGCCAGCGCTCGCCGAGCTCCGGCGCGTAGCGAGCGAAAAAATCGCGCAGGTATCCGGCGGAGTAGGCCGGGTCGTCGGTCATCGTCCGATGCACGGGATGATACGGCCAGCACCAGGTGTCCTCGTGATAGACGACATCATGGCCGAGCCGGGCGAAGCCGATCGGATATTGCAGGTAATCCCAGGCGACGCCGCCAACCGGGTATTGTGCGGCCATGCCGGCCACGATGATCCTGAGCCGAGACATCGCCTGGAATTGCTAAGCCGTTGCCGAGAGCGACAACGCCGGCGGGGCTTTGCTATTCCCCGCCGGATTGCCGCGCCGATCAGGCGCGTTCGTACTGCGCCTCGGAGGAGATTTCCTTGTTGGTGTAGTCGGGCAGCATCAAGGTCGCGGCGATGCTGATGATCGCGCAGATCACGACGTAGATGCCGATCGGCACGGTCGAGTGATAGGTCCTGAACAACCATGTCGAGATGAACGGCGCCGGCCCGCCAGCGATGATCGAAGCGAGCTGATAGCCCAGCGAGGAGCCGCTGTAGCGCAGCCGCGGCGTGAACGCTTCGGCGATCAGCGCCGCTTCCGGCCCGTACATCGTCATCACCGGGATGAACGACAGCGCGACCGCGAGAAAGATTAGCCAGGGGACCTTGGTATCGAGCATCGCGAAGTAGACGAAGGTGAACACCGCCACGAAAATGCAGCCGATGATGTACATCTGCCGCCGTCCAATAACGTCCGACAGCCAGCCGGCGACGGTGACCCAGCAGAAACCGAGCGCGGTGCTGACCATCAGCCCGAACAGCAGCAGGTTGCGCGAAGCGCCCAGCACCGTGGTGCCGTAGGAGAAGACGAAGGCGTTGAAGATGTAGCCCGGGGACTGCTCGGCGAGGCGCAGCAGCGCGGTCAGGACGATCTCCCTGGGCTGACGCCGGATGACCTCCAAGATCGGCGCGCGCTCGACCCGGTTCTCGGCGATGACCCGCTGGAACACCGGCGTTTCGAGAATGCCGAGGCGGATCCACAGTCCGACCCCGACCATGACGATGCTGAGCAGGAACGGTACCCGCCAGCCCCAGGTGAGGAACTGGTCGCCCGAGATCTCGCTGCACAGCAGCACCATCAGGTTGGCTAGGCATAGCCCTG
>DASQGR010000073.1:0-3025 GCA_035632515.1 Allostellaceae bacterium
GCGATCGGCCCGCGCCCGGCCCCGGAACCGACATTCCGGCAATAGGCGGCGACGTATTCGGCCTCGTCGGGAATGCCGAGCGCGGCAAAATCGACCCCCGCCAGGCCGCGGAAAAGCTCGGGGGTTACCCGCCAGGTCAGCGCGTGATAAGCGAAATCGGCGAGCGGATCGCCGATCGTCGACAGCTCCCAATCGAGCACGCCGATCACCCGCGGCTCGGTCTTATGAAAGACGAGATTGTCCATGCGGTAGTCGCCGTGGACGACCGCGGCCGCTCCTTCGGGCGGCAGATGCGCCGGCAGCCAGTCGATCAGCGCATCCATCGCCGGTTGCTTGACGGTCTCGGAGGCGCGGTATTGCCGGCTCCAGCGCGCGATCTGGCGCGCCATGTAGTTGCCCGGCCGGCCGAAATCCTCGAGGCCCAGCACCCTGTAATCGACCGAATGCAGATCGGCGATGACCCGGTTCATCGACCCGAACATCGCCCGGCGCTCGTCGGGGGGGATGCCGGGCAGCCGCTGGTCCCAGAAGATGCGGCCGTCGAGATGCTCCATCACGTAGAACGCACGGCCGATCACCGCCTCGTCTTCGCACAGTGCATGGACCCGCGGCACCGGCACCGCGGTTGTCGCCAGCGCCCGCATGACCCGGTATTCGCGGTCGACGGCATGCGCGCTCGGCAGCAGCGGGCCCGGCGGCTTCTTGCGCAGCACATAGTCGCCGGAGCCGGCGCGCAGCCGGTAGGTCGGGTTCGACTGGCCGCCGGCAAAGCGTTCGGCCCTCAACGGTCCGCGGAACCCGGCGATATGGTCGCCGAGCCATTGCTCGACGCGGTCGAGCGCGAGTTCGTCGCCGCCTTCCATCGTGCTCCTCGCCCGCCTTGGCGCTTCGCCAGCTGCTGGTATGATAGGCCGCGAAGCCGCCGAGGTCGAAACGGGATCGAGCGGAGATGGCGAAAATCGGCATCGGGCGCGCCACACTCGCGGCATCGGGCCTCATTGCCGCGATGCTTGCGCTCGGCGCGGTCGAGCCCGGCGTACCGTCCGGCGAGACTCCGCCCGTCACGACCCCGGCCGCCGACCCGCCGCCGGGCGATCTCCTGATCGCCTCCGCTCAGATACAGGACCCGCGCTTCCGCCGCACCGTCATTCTCATCCTGCGCCACGACAAGGACGGTGCTGTCGGCATCGTCGTCAACCGGCCGGTCGGCGAGCACCCGATCGCCGAGCTGCTCGAGGCGGCCGGAGACAAGGACAGCGGCGCCGAAGGGTCGATCCGCGTGTTCGAGGGCGGGCCGGTGCAGCAGCAATTGGGCTTTGTCGTCCACAGCGCCGACTACCGGCGCGCCGACACGGTCGCCGTCGACGGCAAGGTGGCGATGACCGCAAGCAAGGAGGCGCTGCGCGATATCGGCCGGCACCGGGGGCCGAAGCAGTGCTTTTTCGCCTTTGGCTACGCCGGCTGGGCGGCCGGCCAGCTGGAAGGCGAGATCGCGCGCCGCGACTGGTTTACCATCCCCGAGGATTTAAGCCTGGTCTTCGACGCCGACCGCGACACGGTATGGGACCGCGCCCTCGCGCGCCGCGGCCAGGATTTGTAGGCGCCTTCGCAGAAAGGGAGCGGCGATGCTGGCCGAGGCCGCCGGGTTCAAGGCGCTGTGCTTGGCGGCAGCTCGACGGGCTACATCGAATGCGGCACCGAGGACCAACTGTCGCTGACCGAGACGGCGATCGTCCACCAGACGACCAGGCTCGACCATATGCTCGCGATCGAAAAGGCGACGGTAGAGCGGTAGCATTTCCCTCTCCGCCGGTCGGGCGGAGAGGGAAGGTTTGCGGCCTACAGGTCCTTGAGCATCGTGTCGGCGTCGGAGACTTCGAACTTGCCGGGCGCCTCGACGTGGAGCGCCTTGACGACGCCGTTGTCGACCAGCATCGAATAGCGCTGCGAGCGCTTGCCGAGACCGGCGCGGGTGGCATCGAGTTCGAGATCGATGGCGCGGGCGAAATCGCCGCTGCCGTCAGCCAGCATCATCACCTTGCCGTCGCAGTTCTGTGCCTTGCCCCAGGCGCCCATGACAAAGGCGTCATTGACCGCCACGCACGCCACCGTATCGACGCCCTTGGCCTTCAGCGCATCGATCTTGTCGACATAGCCGGGAAGATGGCGCTGCGAGCAGGTCGGGGTGAAGGCGCCGGGCACGGCAAAAAACGCGACCTTCTTGCCAGCGAACAGCTCGTCGGTGGTGATTTCTTTGGGGCCTTCGGCAGTCAGGTATTTAAAAGTGGCCGCAGGGACCTTTTCGCCAACCTTGATGGTCATCGCTCGTTCCTCTGGAATGGTGATGCGCCGGCAGGGCGGCGCGCCGAAATGTCCAAGACCGATAGCATAGCGCGGGAGCCCGCGTAAACCATGGCCACCCAAGCCTTTTGGATACCCCGTCGCCGCGCGTTCTTGTCTGACAACCGCGGCGGAGCGTTATATATCCGGAACAACCGTGCAATGGAGGGACGAAAGTGACCTCGTTTACCGGCCAGCTCCTGGTTGCGATGCCGCAGATGCAGGATCCGCGCTTCGCTCGTTCGGTGGTGTACGTGTGCGCCCATAGCGAGGAAGCGGGCGCAATGGGGCTTGTCGTCAACAAGACGATCGACGCCCTGACCCTCGACGAGCTTTGCGGCCACCTGAATATTGCGCCGATCCGCGAACCGGGCCCGGAAAACCGGCCGCGCCGGGTGCATTTCGGCGGGCCGGTCGACCCTGGCCGCGGTTTTGTCCTGCACAGCGCCGATTACCGGGAAGAGGCGACGCTCGACATCGCCGACAATTTCGCGATGACCGCGACGCTCGACATCCTGCGCGCGATCGGCAAGGGCGAGGGGCCGCGGCAATGCCTGCTGGCGCTGGGCTATGCCGGCTGGGCTCCGGGCCAGCTCGACGCCGAGATCCAGGCGAACGGCTGGCTCTCGGTCGCCGCCGACACCGCGCTGGTATTCAACCCCGACGATGACAACAAATGGCAGCG
>DASQGR010000074.1:0-5569 GCA_035632515.1 Allostellaceae bacterium
CTCCGCCGGCGCATCGCCGGCGAGCCGGTACACGGCAAATTCGCTGCCCTTCGCGCGGATGTCCTGGCGTATCTCTGGCATTGACGCACGAAGGCTGGCGGAACCGATTTCCGTATAGGATAAAGCCCGGCGATGAAAACCCGAATTGCAGTGTTTCTCGGCGGCCGCTCGCCCGAGCACGACGTCAGCGTCGTCACCGGCTTGCAGGCCTTGCAAGCGCTTGATCAATCGCGCTTCGAGCCCTTTGTCGTCTACGTCACGACGCAGGGGGACTGGCTCGTCGGGCCGGGGCTCGACGACCGCCGCAGCTACCTCCCGGACGCACAGATTCGCGCCAAGCTGACCGAGGTGGCGCTCGACATCGCCGCCGGCGGCGGCGGTCGCCTGGTGCCGCGCAAGAGCGGGCTGTTTTCGCGTCGTGCGCCGGTCGAGTTCGACGTCGCGCTGCTCGCCTTTCACGGGCTCGGCGGCGAGGACGGGCAGATGCAGGGCCTCTGCGAAAGCGCCAACCTCCCCTATACCGGCATGCGCACCTTGGCCTCGGCGGTGTTGATGGACAAGGCGGCGACCAAGCGCATGCTGGAGAGTGCCGGCATCCCGCTATTGCGGCATATCGTCGTCGATCGGCCGGAAACCGGGCTCCCCGCGGCGAGTGTGCTCGACCCGCGGCTGGCGAATATCGGCTTCCCGTGCTGCGTCAAGCCGGCGCATCTCGGCAGCAGCATCGGGGTCGGCAAGGCCGACACGACCGAGGAGGTGCGGGCGCTGCTGGCGGCGATCTTCCGCCTCGACACCCAGGCCCTGATCGAGCCGTTCGTCCCCAACCTGGTCGAATACAACGTCTCGGTCGCTCGGTTTGGCGGCCTGCCGCGCTGCTCGGCGATCGAGCGGCCGAAGCGAGTAGAGGATCTGCTCGATTTCCGCCAAAAATACCTGTCCGGCGGCGGCGACAACAAATCGGGCGGCAAGAATCTCGTGCAGCCGAGCGAGGGCATGCTGTCGCTGACCCGCGAGATCAACCCCGACCTGCCGGAAGCACAGGCCGACGAAATCCGGCGCTGGGCCCTCGCCGCGTTCGAGGCGGTCGGCGGCACCGGCGCACCGCGCATCGATTTTCTGTGCAACGACGCGACCCGTGAGATATGGCTCAACGAAGTCAACCCGTGCCCCGGCTCTTTCGCCTTTTACCTGTGGGAGGCGGCGCCCGGTCCGCCGGACAGCGCCGGGCCGCTCGGCTTCACCGCGCTGCTGTCGGCGCTGATCGACGAGGCCCAGGCCCGCCATCGCGCGATGCAGCTTCCCGACGATCCGGTGCCGCCGGATGCCCGTCTGCTGCGGCGGCCATAGCGATCGTCAGATCGCCTCGCTGCGCAGCTTCGCCTTGCGCCGGCGAAACAGCAGGGTGGCGACGATGACGACGCCAAAAATCGAGGACGCAGCCGGAGAGCCCAGGTTGCGCGCGCCGTCGATCACGAAGTAGGCCGCGAACATCGCGGCACCCAAGGCAATCGGGCTCAGCAACAGGCCGCATACCGCAATCGCCCATTTCGCTGCGTTCAGAAGATGACCGGCCATCGCCCTTCCCGGAAAATCGATCCGGGCGATCATTCGCGCCGTGTATCAAGAAAGGGTTGACGACACCCGATGGCAGAAAAAGAACGGGATGCCGGAGCGGCGATCGCGACTCAATAAGGCGATCGCGACTCAATAATATGACGCAACGACCAGCGACCCCACCGACAGAACAAAGACCAAACCCCAAACCGCGACACTGGTCCGGGTCGGCGTGAGCCGGCGGTGCAACGCCGGAAGCCGCGCCCACAGCGCATAGAACGCGATCAGCAGCGGCAACAATGCCGGCTCGACCGGCGGCAGGTTGCGGTGGCGCGAGTAGAAATCGCCGCTGACGAGCAGCGCCGCGCCGGCCAAAGGCTGCAAGACAATCGCGGCACCGGCCGCCAGTCGCGGCATCCTGCCCATGAGGCCGCCGACAAGCAGCAGGATCGTCAACACGACCCAGAGGAGAGCGGTGAAAAAAAGCCATTCCATAGCCGCGCCGACAACGGCGTCGCCGCTCGCCGACGATCGCAGGGTCGACAGCATGCCGACATAAAGTACCCCGGCGACGACAAGCAGCGCGATCGTCCCGATCGGAACGGTTCGCGTTGCACTCGATGTCGGATCTGAGGCCATCGCATCGGCACCTTTCCGCTGCAGGGCTGCGGTCCCTACAACGCCCTGCTCGCCGCCACGCACCTACATCGTCACCTCGCGGCCGCTATCCGAGGCCTGCTTGATCGCGTCGACCAGGCGATGCAGCTCGACCGCGGTGTCGAAACCCGGCGGGGGGTTGGCGCGTTCGCGGATCGCCCGAGCGAAGATCGTATACATTTGCCCGACATTGATCGCCTCGCCCGAAGGCGTGCCGCGTGCCACCACGGTGAAGCGGTCCGGCACGGCGATCGGCGCGAGCGTGTTGCCGCCCTGCGCCCCGTGCAGGACAACCTCGCTCAACTGCGGCGAATCCTCGCCCGAGGCGACCAGGGTGCCGTCGCGCCCGTAAATCTCCATGCGATAGCCGCTGCCGGCATAGGGAACGGCGCCGACATGGACCGACGCGACGGCGCCATTCGCCAGCCGGCCGCTGTACAGGATGTGATCGGGCGAGGTCACGTCGAGCAGCGTCCTGGTGCCGGTATCGAGCCACTGCCTGGCCTGGGTCGCCACCACGCCGGACAGGCGAGCGAAGTCGCCGACGACAAAGCGCATCGCATCGACCGTGTGGCCGTTGGCGATGGTCAGCGTGTTGGCGCCGAGCTCGGCGTCGCGCTGCCAGGTACGGTGCGACGGACGGGACAGCACGCCGTCGCGGATCATGCTGACATGGACCGCCATCACCTCGCCGACATAACCGGCCTCGATCAGCTCCTTCATGTGCATCACGGCGGGATTGACGCGGGCCTGCAGGCCGATCGCGGTGACCAGCCCCTTGGCCTTGGCCAGCGCCGCCAGCTCCACCGCCTCCGCCGTCGTCCGACCCAGCGGCCATTCGCAATAGATGTGCTTGCCCGCCTCCAGCGCTGCCTTGGTCGGCGCGTAGTGCGACGGTACGCGCACGACGACGGCGACCGCGTCGATTTCCGGCGAGGCGATCATCTTGCGGTAGTCGTCAAACGCCAGCCGAGCGCCGTAAGCCTGCCGCGCCGCCTCGGCGCTATCGGCCTTGGTGGTGCAGACCGCGGTCAACTCGACATCCGAGCTGGCCTGTAACGCCGGCAGGTGCGAGCGCGACGACCATGTCCCGGTGACGCTGGCGCCGATCAGGCCCAGTCGAATCTTGTCTGCCATCTTGTTTCTCCCCGCCGTGGTTCTTCCGGGCAACAGCCCGCGGTCACACCTGCACTTTAAGGTTTGCGCTCGGCGGCGTCGAACTCCTCGCGCAGCAGCTCCAGGGCCAGCCATTGCTCCTCGGCGGCGGCGAGCTCGTTCTGCGCGGCGGCGAAGGCCGCGGTCGTCTGGTTGAACCGCTTCGGGTCGCGCGCATAAAGCTCCGGGTCAGCGAGCAGCAGGTTCAGCCCGGCAATCTTGTCCTGCAGCGCCGCGATCCGCGCCGGCAGCGTGTCCAGCGCGTGGCGCTCCTTGAAGCTCAGCCGGCGGGGCCGGGTCGCCGCCGATTGCTGCGGCACGCCCGGCTGCGGCGGCGGCCTTGGCGCCGGGCGAGACGGCCTTTTCGCGGCGGCCTGCACTGCCGGTATCCGGGCGGTGGCGCGCTGTGCGAGCATGTCGCTATAGCCGCCGGCATATTCGATCCAACGCCCGTTGCCTTCGGCGGTGATGACCGACGTCACCACGCGGTCGAGAAAATCGCGATCGTGGCTCACCAGCAGCACCGTGCCGGAATACTCGGCGAGCCGTTCCTGCAGCAAATCGAGCGTCTCCAGGTCGAGGTCGTTGGTCGGCTCGTCGAGCACCAGCAGGTTCGACGGGCGGGCGAAGGCGCGCGCCAAGGTCAGCCGAGCACGCTCGCCGCCCGACAGCACGCCGACCGGCGTGCGGGCCTGCTCGGGGCGGAACAGAAAATCCTTCATGTAGCCGACGACGTGCCGGATCTGGCCGCCGACCGTCACCGTATCGCCGCTGCCGCCGGTCAGCGCCTCGCCGAGGGTCACCGCGGGATCGAGGGTTTCGCGCCGCTGGTCGAGCGTCACCTGGGCGAGGTTGGTGCCAAGCCGCATTTCGCCGGTGTCGGGGGCGATGGCGCCGGTCAGCAGATTGAGCAAGGTCGTCTTGCCGGCGCCGTTGGGGCCGACGATGCCGACCCGGTCGCCACGCAGGATGCGGGTGGAAAAGTCGCGCACGATCGGGCGGCCGCCATAGGATTTGGCGATGCCCTCGGCAGCGGCGACCAGCCGCCCGGACAAATCCGCCTGCGCCGCCGTCATCCGCACCGAACCGGCAGCGCCGCGCCGCTCCCGTCGCTTTTGCCGCAGCGCCTGCAGCTCGGCGAGGCGGCGCTGGTTGCGCGTGCGCCGCGCGGTGACGCCATAGCGCAGCCAATCCTCTTCCATCGCGATCTTGCGGCCGAGCTTGTGGTGCTCGCTTTCCTCGTGCTCGAGCACCGTGTCGCGCCAGGCCTCGAACGCCGCGAACCCTTGGTCGAGCGTGCGGGTGACGCCGCGGTCGAGCCAGATCGTCGTGCGCGAAAGGTGTTCCAAGAGGCGGCGGTCGTGGCTGACCAGCACGATGCCCGAACGCATCCCCGCCAGCTCGCGCTCCAGCCATTCGATGGCGGACAGGTCGAGGTGGTTGGTCGGCTCGTCGAGCAGCAGGATATCGGGTGCCGGCGCCAACGCCCGGGCCAGCGCGGCGCGGCGCGCCTCGCCGCCCGACAGCGCAGCGGGATTTTCCGCGCCGCCGAGACCCAGCTCCTTCAGCAGGTACAGTGCCCGATGCCGGTCGGGTGCATCCGCATCGAAGCCGGCCTCGACATAGGCCAGGGTCGTCGTAAAGCCGGAAAGATCCGGCTCCTGCGACAGGTAGCGGATCGTCGCGCCGGGCTGCGCAAAGCGGTGGCCGCCATCGGGCTGCACCAATCCGGCGGCGATCCGCAGCAGCGTCGACTTGCCCGAGCCATTGCGCCCGACCAGGCACACGCGGTCGCCGGCGCCAACGGCCAACCCCGCGCCCGCCAGGAGCGGCGCGACACCAAAGGTCAGGCTGATACCCTGTAAGAGAAGCAGCGGCGCCGGCATCGGCTTCCAATACCACGGATAGCCGCCGGCGCGATTTCCGTCCTGCCGCGCCGGCGTTGGTTATATTCTGGATCGGCGCATCAGAAAGGGTGACCCCGATGGACGATTACATCGATCCGAGCGTTCTTGAGCCCGATGAGCGATATGCCGTCGGGCAGCCGGTTCCGCGCACCGAAGACCCGGTGCTGGTAAGCGGCCGAGGACGTTACTCCGACGATGTCAGCCTGCCCGGCCAGGCCTATGCGGTGATGGTGCGCAGCCAGTATGCCCACGGCGTCATCCGGCATATCGACACCGCGGCGGCGCGCGCAATGCCG
>DASQGR010000075.1:0-18841 GCA_035632515.1 Allostellaceae bacterium
GGCGTGGGCGATGTCACGGGCGACGATCAAGGTTCCGCTCAGAGAGAGCCGCGTCTTGACCGGATAACGCGACAGGGTCTGGCGTATTTCGCTCATCGGCCGGCGCAGGTCGATCGCCACCACCTCGCCGCCGAGCGTCGCCTCGTCGATCTCGGGCAGATATTGCGCCGGATTGTTCTCCAATTCCTCGAGGAACACGCCGTCGGCGGTAATCTTGCCGAGGATCTGCCGGTCGGCCGAGCACGAGACGCCGATGCCGATCGGCAGGCTCGCCCCATGCCGCGGCAGGCGGATCACCCGCACGTCGTCGCAGAAATACTTGCCGCCGAACTGCGCGCCGATGCCGAAATTGCGGGTGAGGCCGAGCACCTCCTGCTCGAAATCGCGGTCGCGATAGGCCTGGCCGTATTTGTTGCCGGCCGCGGGCAGGGCATCGAGATAGCGGCAGCTCGCCAGCTTCACCGTCTTCAGGTTCAGCTCGGCCGAGGTGCCGCCGATGACGATCGCCAGGTGATAGGGCGGGCACGCCGCGGTGCCGAGCGTGCGCAGTTGCTTGTCGAGAAACGCAACCAGGGATTTGGGGTTCAGCACCGCCTTGGTCTGCTGGTAGAGGAAACTCTTGTTGGCCGAGCCGCCGCCCTTGGCGATGAAGAGGAATTTGTAGGCGTCGCCCGGTTCGGCATAGAGGTCGATCTGCGCCGGCAAATTGTCGCCGGTGTTGACCTCCTCGTACATCGACAGCGGCGCGACCTGGCTGTAGCGCAGGTTGGTCTCGGTATAGGTGCGGCGGATGCCGGCCGAGATCGCCGCGGCGTCGTCGAACCCGGTCCACACCCGTTGGCCCTTCTTGGCCATGACGATCGCGGTGCCGGTATCCTGGCACATCGGCAGCACCTTGCCGGCGGCGATATTGGCGTTCTTCAACAGGTCGTAGGCGACAAAGCGGTCGTTCGAGGAGGCTTCCGGGTCGTCGAGAATGACCGACAAGGATCTGAGATGCGCCGGCCGCAACAAATGCGCACAGTCGATGAAAGCCTGCTGCGACAGGAGGGTCAGCGCTTCGGGCTGAACCCTGACCACCCGCTCGCCGGCGAAATCGGCCGTCGAGACATAATCGCCGGTCAGCTTGCGATACGGCGTTTCGTGGTCGTCGCCCAGTGGGAAAAGCTCGTGAAAGGCCGAATCGCTCATCAACCGCTCCCTGCACCCCTTTACGGCGCAGCATCGTTTTTTCCGCGGCGGCGTCAAGCGGCGGGCCGGTTGGTGGAACAGGTTAGGGGCAAATATGGCAGGTAGAGGGATGCATGACGCAAAACATCTACGATGACGATCGCTTCTTTGCCGGATACAGCCGGCTGCCGCGGTCGGTCGAAGGGCTCGCCGGCGCACCGGAATGGCCGAACCTCCAGGCGATGCTGCCCGACCTGCGCGGCAAGCGCGTTGTCGATCTCGGCTGCGGGTTCGGATGGTTCTGCCGCTGGGCGCGCGAGCAAGGCGCCGCGCAGGTGCTTGGCCTCGACGTCTCGGAAAAGATGCTGGCCCGGGCCCGCGACGAGACGAACGATCCGGTGGTCGCCTATCACCGCGCCGACCTGGAACGGCTCGACCTGCCCGCGGCGGCGTTTGATCTCGCCTACAGCTCGCTGACTTTGCACTACCTGGAAAACCTCGGCGGGATGATGGCCGTCGTCCGCCGCGCCCTGGTGCCGGGGGGCGCTCTGGTGTTTTCGGCCGAGCACCCGATCTATACCGCGCCCGGCGAGCCGGGGTTTCAGGTCGACGACGACGGGCACGAGATTTGGCCGCTCGACTATTATCTCGATGAAGGGCCGCGCACGACCAACTGGCTCGTGCCGGGCGTGATCAAGCAGCACCGTCGGAACCTATCTTAACTTGCTGATCCGCCTTGGTTTCAGGATCGGGCATGTCGAGGAATGGGGGCCGACTCTGGAGCAAATCGCGGCCCATCCGGAATGGGCCGGCGATCGCGAACGTCCCATATTCCTGTTGGTCGCCGCGACAAGGGAATAAAACGGCCCGCGGTCCTGCGCTAGCGCTTGCGGAAGCTGTCGAGGGTGACGACCTCGCCGGACTGACCGGGCTCTTTCTTGCTGGGCTCGGGCTTGGCTTCGACCACAGCCGGCAGCGCGCCCTCGTTGGTCGCGGCCGGGGCCGGCTCGGCGAAGGCGAGCGCGAACTCGACCGAGGGGTCGGCAAAGCTGCGGATCGCCACGAACGGGATGGTCAGCCGCTCGACCTGCTTGTCGAAGGAGAGCGACACCGAAAACGCCTCGTCGCCGACATCGAGGTCCCAGAACTGGTGCTGCAGCACGATCGTCATCTCGGCCGGAAAGCGCGCGAGCAGGCGCGCCGGGATCGTCACCCCCGGCGCCTGGGTCGCAAAGCCGATGTAGAAATGATGGGCGCTCCTCAGCCCCTCTTGGGCCACGCGGGACAGCGCGTCGTGGATCACGCCGCGCAGCGCGCGCTCGACCATCTTGTCGTAATGGAATAGATCTTGCGCCATTGCCGCCCGCCCCGACCGCGATGGACCCCCAAGGATACGCCTCAGAAGCTAAAGTGGGGGGCTTCTGTTGCCCGGTGCCCCCCGAACCGCGATTTACCCTAGGCTTTTACTCCGTGAGGAGTTAGGCCGCGAGTGCCTCTGATGCGAAGTTATCGTTCGCAACTAAGATATGACCCGATAACGGTGGTATCATGCCGGGCGACGGATCTTACCTTTACTACGCGCGTCGAGCCTGTTTCGCCCCCATAGCCGCCGGCCCTCGATTCTAGCCCGATGCTTGGGCCCGAGCCGGCGGGAATTGGTGGAGGCGCCGGGTACCGCCCCCGGGTCCGCAACGCCTATTCCATAAGCCGTTTATCGCCATAGTCGGTTGCCCGACAATCGAGATATAGGATGGCGTCGTCAGGAACGCAATCGGGCCGAACGCGATTGGGTGCGTCCTTCGAGACGCCGTGCTGCGCCCGGCTCCTCAGGATGGCGAAGAGGGAAGCGCCGCAAACCCTCGTCACCCTGGGGAAGCCGCGGCGCGGCTGTCTCGAAGGACGCACCGCCCCGAGGAGATCACATGCCGCTCACCGACGAGCAACGCCGGCAGATCGCCGCCGAGCGCGGCGAGACCCGCCCGACCCGCCGCGCCACCGTGCCGGCGCTGGAGGACATCCTCTACGAGGCCATCCCCGTCCTCGACCACGGCTTTGTCCGGGTGATCGACTACATGGGCGATGACGGCGCGATCGTGCAGGCGGCGCGCGTCTCCTACGGCCGCGGCACCCGGCGGGTCAGCGAGGATCGCGGCCTCATCCAGTATCTGATGCGGCACCGCCACACGACCCCGTTCGAGATGTGCGAGATCAAGTACCACGTCAAATTGCCGATCTTTGTCGCCCGCCAGTGGATCCGCCACCGCACCGCTAACGTCAACGAATACTCCGCCCGCTATTCCATCCTGGATAACGAGTTTTACATCCCTCGGCCGGAGCATCTCGCCGCCCAGGCCAGCACCAACCGCCAGGGCCGCGGCGATGTCCTTGAAGGCGCCGCCGCGCGACGAGTCCTCGATCTGTTGCGCGAGGATTCGGAGCGCGCCTATGCCGGCTACGCCGCGATGCTCAACGAGGACGCCGCCGGCAACCCGGCCGACCCGAGCTGGCCCGGCCTCGCCCGCGAGCTGGCGCGGATGAACCTGTCGCTCAATTTTTACACGCAGTGGTACTGGAAGACCGACCTGCACAATCTGATGCATTTCCTGACCTTGCGCGCCGACCCCCACGCGCAATACGAAATCCGCGCCTATGCCGAGGCGATGATCGGCACCCTCGAACGCTGGGTCCCGCTCGCCCACGCCGCCTTCCTCGAATACCGCATGAACGCCGCGACGATCTCCGCCACCGGGATCAAGGTGATCCGCCGGATGCTGTCCGGCGAACCCGTCGAGCAGAAAGACAGCGGCCTTTCCCCCCGCGAATGGCGCGAGCTGATGGCCGTGCTGGGGCGGTGACCCCCACCCTCCCAGCCCGAGCGCCATTGGCGCGAGGCGGGTGAGGGTATTGCTCGCTATGCCGTGACGGCGGATGATGCTCGTAGATCAGACGAGGCGCGGCGATGCGGATTGGCTTTGTCGGCACCGGGACGATGGGGACGCCGATTGCGGGGTGTCTGATCGCCGCCGGGCATTCGCTGCTCGTCTATGACCAGCGGCCCGAGGCGATGGCGGCGCTCGTTGCGCAGGGCGCCGAGCGCACCACTTGCGGCTTTTTTGCGGCGTGCGACAGCGAGGTGGTGTTCACCTCGCTCCCCGGCCCCGGCGAGTTCGAGGCGGCGATGCTGGAGCCGCAGACCGGCATCCTGGCGGGCCTCCAACCGGGCGCGGCGCATATCGACCTCACCACCAACGCGCCGAAGACAATCGCCCGCATCGCCGAGGAATGCCGTGCCCGCGGGGTCGAGCTGATCGACGCGCCGGTCAGCGGCCGCCCACCCAACATGACCGTGATGGTCGGCGCCAGCGAGGCCGCCTTCGCCCGCTGCAAGCCGCTGTTCGAGGCGATCGCCGCCAATGTCTTTCAAGTCGGGCCGAGCGGCGCCGGCGCTACCGCCAAGCTGGTGACGCAATATCTCGGCTACACCAATTTCATCGCGTCGCTCGAGGGGATGCTGGTTGCTGCCAAGGCCGGGATCGACCTCGCCACCCTCGCTCGCATCGTGCCGTTCAGCGCCGGGCAGAGCCGCACCTTCGACAACATCCCGCGCGGCGTGTTCGACGGCAGCTTCACCGCCGGCGGCACGCTCGACATCGTCGCCAAGGATGTCGAGCTCGCCTGCCAGCTCGCCCGCGATGTCGGCGCCCCGGCTTCGCTCGGCGCGCTCGCCTCCGATGTCTACAAGCGCGCCCAGGCGCAGGGCTGGGGCCAGGAGGGTTTTCCGGTCGTGGCCCGCGTGCTCGAAGCGATGGCCGGGGCCGAATTGCGGACCGCAGGCAAGCGATGAGCGACGCCCGCCTCGCCCGGCTGCTGCTGGCCCAGGAGATCGCCGAATTCCTTTATGCCGAGGCCGAGCTGCTCGACAACCGGCGCTACGACGACTGGCTGGCCCTGCTGGCCGACGACATCCGCTACTGGATGCCGATGCGGCGCAACGTCAAATACGGCGACGCGACCGGCCGCGAATTCACCCGCGAGGGCGAGGACATCTCCTGGTTCGACGAGGGCAAGGAAACCTTGACCCGCCGGGTGCGGCAGATCCAGACCGGCATTCACTGGGCCGAGGAGCCGCAATCGCGCATCGCCCACCTGGTGTCGAACGTGCAGCTCTTGGAGGCGACCCCCGGCGCAGCCGCGGCGCAGGAGGTCACCGCCAAGTGCCGGTTCCTGATCTATCGCAACCGGGTCGAAACTGAGACCGACCTCCTCGTCGGCAAGCGCGAGGACACGCTGCGCCGCGCCAACTCCGCCGGGGGCGGCGGCTGGCTGATCGCCCGACGCAAGATCATCCTCGACCAGAACGTGCTGATGACCAAGAACCTGACGTTTTTCTTTTGACCGAGGACGTCATTGCGAGGAGCGAAGCGACGAAGCAATCTCGACTGGGGTAGCCTCGATTGGATCGAGATTGCTTCGCTTCGCTCGCAATGACGGCAAGGCAAGGAGGCACGGCGATGGCGATGAACGGAAATCGGGGGTACCGCCCCGGCCTCGTCGATCTCGCGACCGGGCAGATCAGCCGCGAGATCTTCGTCAACGACGACATCTACGCCGAGGAGCAGGAGCGGGTCTTTGCCCGCTCATGGCTGTTTGTCGGGCATGAAAGCCAGATCCCCCATCCTGGGGATTTCTTCGTCTCGCGGATGGGCGAGGAATCGGTGATCCTGTGCCGCGACCGCACCGGGGCGGTGCATGTCTTCCTCAATTCGTGCCGCCACCGCGGGATGAAGGTGTGCCGCTACGACGACGGCAACACCACGGTGTTCACCTGCCCCTATCATGGCTGGAGCTATGGCACCGACGGCGCGCTTGTGGGCGTGCCGTATTTCCGCGAGGCCTACCGTTCCGAGCTCGACAAGGCGAAATGGGGCCTCGTCGAGGTGGCGCAATCTTGCCTCTACAAGGGCACGGTGTGGGCCAATTGGGATGCCGCGGCGCCGCCCTTTCTCGAATACCTGGGGGAATTCCGCCGCTTTCTCGACCTGATCCTCGACGGCTGGGACGGGCGCGAGGGCCAGGCGGAGCTGCTCGGCGGCGTGCAGAAATGGCTCATTCCCTGCAACTGGAAGTTCCCGGCGGAGAATTTCAGCGGCGATTCCTACCACAACATCTCGCATCGCTCGGTCGATCTGGTGGGCGCCGGGCCGAGTGGGCGCAGCCGGCGCGACTACAGCGAGCTCAACGTCAGCCGCAAATTGCACGTCGCCATCCCCGACCGCGGGCACCAGACGATCACCTATGTGTTGCCAAAGGATCATCAGCCGCAGGCCGCCTATCAGAACTCGCCCGAGGTCGCCGAGTATTTCCGCCATTGCGAGGAGGAGCGCCGCCGTCGCCCCGGCGCCAACAGCCGGCTGATCGGCGCGCCCGGCGAGATATTTCCCAATGTGGCGCTGCTGCCGCGCCAGCCGCGGACGCTCGCGGTGTGGCACCCGAAGAGCGCGCACCAGACCGAGGTGTGGCGGTTCTTCTTTGTCGACCGCGACGCGCCGCAACCGGTGAAGAATTTCCTGCGCGATTATTACATCCGCTATTCCGGCCCGGCCGGCATGACCGAGCAGGACGACATGGAAAACTGGAACTACGCCCATGCCGCCAGCCGCGGGGTGATCGCCCGCCGCTACCCCTATACCTACGAGATGGGCCTCGGTCATGCGGTCGAGGATTACGAGTGGGAGGGTTACAAGCTGCCCGGCCGGGTCATCGACCTCACTGCCGCGCAGGCGAGCGAGGAGCCGATGCGCAACCTCTACCGCCGCTGGGCCCAGTTCATGGAAGCCGACAACTGGGACGAGCTGATGACGTGGCGCAGAAACGAGCGGATTGCGGATGCCGCAAAATGAAGTTGCAAATCGCTCCGTGCGTCCTTCGAGACGCGCTCTGCGAGCGCTCCTCAGGATGACGGAAAGCCGATGATGGCATTGTGGCGAACCGTCATCCCGAGGCCCTAAATGAGCGATCCGATCAACATCCGCGATCTCGCCGTCGGCACGAAAGTCGTGCTGGCCAGCGGCGCCGAGGCCGAGATCGTCGCCAATCCCGCGGACGGCGTGTGGCTGGTCGCCCGCTACCTGTCGTCGCCCGCCGACCCGGCGCTGGTCGGCGCGGAAGAGATGATCTTCGCCCAGGATGTCGTCGAAATCCGATCGTGAAGGAGCCGAAAATGCCCAATATCGAGCCCTATGCCGCCGCCGGCGTATTTGATCCGCCAAACTACGCCCAGGCGGTCAAGGTCAGCGGGGCGCAGACGATCCTCTACATCGCCGGCCAGGTCGATTACGACGCCAAGGGCGGGGTCGCCCATCCCGGCGATTTCGCGGCCCAGGCGCGCGGCGCGCTGGCGGCGCTGAAGGCTCAGGTCGAAGCCGGCGGCGGCACGATGGCGAACATCGTCAAGGTCAACACCTATGTCACCGACATGCGTTACCGCGGCGATTACGGGCCGATCCGCAGCGAGTTCTTCGGGCCGAAGATGCCGGCGCACACGCTGGTCGCGGTGTCGGCGCTGGCGCTTCCCGAATTCCTGATCGAGATCGAGGCGGTGGCGGTGATCTGATGCTCGAATTGCGGCCCAACTGCGAATACTGCGACAAGGACCTGCCGTCCGACGCCGCCGATGCGCGCATCTGCACCTACGAGTGCACCTTCTGCGCCGATTGCGTCGAAAACCACCTGCACAATGTCTGCCCGAATTGCGGCGGCGGCTTTGTGCCGCGGCCGATCCGGCCGAAGACCGAGCGCCGCCCCGGCGTCTCGCGCGGCCACCAGCCGGCATCGACCCAGCGGCGGCACCTGAAATACGACCGCGCCGACATCGCCGCATTTTCCGCGAAACTGCGGGACGTCCCGCCGGAAGATCGCTGAAATACCATCGCCATTCCTGCGAAAGCGGGAATCCGGGGCGAGCACCCTGACGATCGCCCCTGGACCTCCGCTTCCGCGGGGGCGACGACGGAAGAAACCTCTACCTCACCTCGACCAGCGCGATGGCTTCCTTGCTCGGGCCTTCGATCATCACTGCGCGAGTGTCGCCGAGCTTGTACGGCCCGTCGAGGAACTTGACCCCCTCGCCCTTGAGCTTGTCGATCCAGGCGTCGAGGTCGCCGACGCTCAACCCGATATGGTCTTGGAGCTGGCCGCGTGGGCTGACCAGCGGCGCGCTGCCCTGGTTGGCATACCAGATCAGCGAGACGTCGCCGAACTCGACCCCGGCGCGCGGGGTGCGGAACATGCCCTCTTGCTTCAGGGCCGGCCAGGTGCGGTCGGGGTGGCGCGGCACCTTGCAATTGTCCTCGGTCAGCGTGGTGCCGTCGTAGCCTGGGCGCAGCGGCGCGTTCAGGTGCTTCTGGTACCAGATCAGCGCGCAGAACGGATCTTCCTGCCACATATGGACGTGGTTGAACCGCTCCTGCGGATGGTTGCCGGCGACCTCGATCAGCGTGTCCTCGGTCGCCTTCATATAGGCAAAGCCGCCGACCCGGGTCGGCTCGATATGCTGCGTTTTGGCCTCGGCGATCTGTGCCTTGGTGCGGCCGAGCGTGTTGCCGATATTGGGCCAAGTGTCGCTGGAGACGAACACCTCGCCGCCGGTTTCCTCGGTGTAGAGCGGCTGCATCTTGACCTCGGGCCGTTTCTTGAACGCGGCGACGGTCTTCTGCGTGTCGGTGACGTGCCAGCCAAAATGCCAGATCGCGCTTTGCGGAAGCTGCGGCGCCGGCTTGTCGACCTTGTTGAACAGCACCATCACGTCGTTGTCGGATTTGAGCGCCGGGTAGCCGCCCCAACTCCCCTTTTTCGTGCAAGCGAACTGCCGCGTGTACCAGCCGATCGCGGCGTCGGGATCGACCAGGTTCAGCATGATGTGATGAAAGCCCGGGGTCGGCAGCATGGTGGTCTCTCCTCCGATTTTGCCGGCAAGACTAGCATGGGCTGACGGGCGTGGGAGTCGTGACCCGTCGGCTTGACACCGGCTCTCGGAGAATTAGCCTCCCACCATGGATGTTTCCCTGACCGCCGAGCAAGAAGCTTTGCTTGCCGAACTGGCCGCCCGGGACGGCTGCACGCCCGCCGACCTTATCGCGGAGGCGGTGGCAAGGTTCCTCGATGAGGAAGCCCAGTTCGTCGCAGCGGTGCAAGCCGGCCCGGCGGCGGAAGAAGGCGATTTCGGCGAAGGCGACGAGGTCTGGGCACGGGTCGAGCGCATCTTGCGATCTTGAAGCCTACTCCACCACCACAAGCCTACTACTCCACCACGATCCGCGGCGGGGTGCGGCGCTGGCCTTCGCCGGAGACTTTTGCCCACACCCGCGCGGCGATCTCGCGGAACAGCTGGGCGTGGGCCGAGCCGGGGTCCGACATGGTGATCGGCCTCCCCTCGTCCGAGGTCTCGCGGATCGCCAGGTCGAGCGGCACCTCGCCGAGGAAATCGCTGCCGAGCCGCTCGGCCTCGCGCCGGGCCCCGCCATGGCTGAAGATGTCGCTGCGCTCGCCGCAATGCGGGCACAGGAAGTAGCTCATGTTCTCGATGATGCCGAGCACCGGCACGTTGACCTTCTCAAACATGGCGAGCCCGCGCCGGGCATCGATCAGCGCGATGTCCTGCGGGGTCGAGACGATCACCGCACCGGCCAGCGGCACCTGCTGCGCCATCGTCAGTTGTGCGTCGCCGGTGCCGGGCGGCAGGTCGACGACCATGATGTCGAGCTGTCCCCAGGCAACGTCGCGCAGCATCTGGTTGAGCGCGCTCATCACCATGGGGCCGCGCCAGATCATCGCGGTGTCCTCGGGCACGAGGAACCCCATCGACATGCACTTGATCCCGTAATTCTCCATCGGGCGCAGGGTCTTGCCGTCCTGGGTTTGGGGCCGGCCGGAGATTCCCAGCATCCGCGGCATCGACGGCCCGTAGATGTCGGCGTCGAGCACTCCCACCGCCAGCCCGTTCGCCTTCAACGCCAGCGCGAGGTTGGCGGCGATCGTCGATTTGCCGACGCCGCCCTTGCCCGAGGCGACGGCGATGATCGCACCGACCCCGGGCACCTCGCCGCGCCGCGACGCCTGGGCGCCCGGACCATGAGCAGGGGCGTGACCCTGCGGCGGCGGCCGCTGCGGCTGCGCCCGGGAGTGCGACTCGGCAGTCAGCACCGCCGTCACCGACAGCACGCCGGGCAGCGCTTCGACCGCCTGCTCGGCGGCTTTGCGCAGCGGTTCGAGGCGTGGCCCGCGCTCGGGTTCGACCTCGATCGCAAAGCCGACATTGCCGTCGCGGATGACAATTCCCGAGACCATGTTCAGCGCGACGATGTCGCTGCCCTTGTCGGGGTCGCGGACCTGTCCCAGCGCGTCGAGAATCTGTCGCTCGGTAACGGCGTCCATCGCATTCTCCAGCCGGGGAAACCACCGGGAAAACCACCGGGAAAACCACCGGGAAAACCAGTTGAACGGGACTGCCGCACCGGGTCCGCTCCCTGCCCTGCCGCCCCGCGAGAGTGATCCCGATGGGGCGGCCGGGCGCAGAGCGGGCGGGGAACCACATCCGCCAAAGCGGAAATAGGCCCGGCAGCGGCACTTGACAACATCTGCGCACCTGCCCTCTATCGACGCCGAACCGGCGACCGCACCTTCGGGAAGGGCTCGAGCGCGATGTTCTGGAAGAGTGAGCGCGGTGGCCCGTGGGGATCCGGTCCCCGCGGTGGCGGCGGAGGCGGCGGCCCGTGGGGCGGCGGTCGCGGTGGCGGCGGAGGCAATGGCGGAGGCAATGGCGGCGGCCCACCGCCGCGCGGACCCCGCCCGCAGCCGCCGAATTTCGAGGAGATGCTTCGCCGCGGCCAGGACCGCTTCCGTCACCTGCTGCCGGGCGGCCACGGGGCCGGGACCGGCATCGTCATCGCCATCGTCGCGGTTGTCGTGATCTGGCTGGCGAGCGGCTTCTACCGGGTGCTGCCCGACGAGGTCGGCGTGGTGCTGCGCTTCGGCGCCTACAACCGCAAGACCGAGCCGGGCCTCAATTATCACCTGCCGGCGCCGATCGAGACCGTGCTGACCCCGAGCGTCACCCGGGTCAACCGCACCGAGGCCGGCTATCGCAGCGGCGAGGCACCGAGCGCGCGCGGCGGCAGCCGCCAGGTGCCGGAAGAAGCGCTGATGCTGACCGGCGACGAGAATATCGTCGACATCAATTTCAGCGTGTTCTGGGTTATCAAGGACGCACAGAAATACCTGTTCAGCATTCGCGCCCCCGATGCGACGGTCAAATCGGCGGCCGAAAGCGCAATGCGCGAGATCGTCGGCGAGACCCCGATCGCGCAAGCGCTCGCCGAGGGGCGCGGCAAGATCGAGAGCGAAACCCGGCAGCTGCTGCAATCGATCCTCGATTCCTACGGCGCCGGGATCGAGGTCACCCAGGTGCAGCTGGCCAAGGTCGATCCGCCGGCGCCGGTGATCGACGCGTTCCGCGACGTGCAGCGTGCTCTTGCCGACCGTGAGCGGCTGCGCAACGAGGCCGAGGCCTACCGCAACGATATCCTGCCGAAGGCGCGCGGCGCGGCAACCCAAACCCGCCAGGACGCCGAAGCCTATCGCGCCGAGATCGTCAACCGCTCGCAGGGCGATGCCGACCGCTTCATCGCGGTATACAAGGCATACAAGGCGTCGGAGGATGTGACGTCGCTCAGGCTCTACATCGAGACGATCGAAGAGATCCTGAAAAACGGCAACAAGATCATCATCGACAAGTCTGTGGGCGGCCAAAGCGGCGTGCTGCCCTATCTACCGCTGCCGAGCCTTCCCGGATTTACGCCACCGGCCGCGGCGCCGGCCCAGACGCCCTCGGGCACGGGGACTAAATGATGAGCCGGCGCGTGTTGATCGCCCTCGCCATCATCCTGGTCGTGGTCGGGGTGTTGATCGAAAGCTCGCTGTTCATCGTCAGCCAGACCGAGACCGCTCTGGTCCTGCAGTTCGGCCAGCCGCGGCGCGTGGTGCTGACGCCGGGCCTGTGGTTCAAGCGGCCGTTTGTCGAGAATGTCGTGTTCTACGATAACCGCGTCCTCGATTTCGAGCCGCCGCACGAAGAGGTCATCGTCTCCGACCAGAAGCGGCTGGTGGTCGACAGCTATACCCGCTACCGCATCACCAGCCCGCTGCAATTCTACCAGACGGTCGGCAACGAGGCAGGGGTGCGGGCGCGGCTGGCGGCGCTGGTCAGCGGCAGCCTGCGGCGGGTGCTCGGCAACGTTACCCTGTCCGATGTCCTGTCGCACAAGCGCGCCGCAATCATGCGCCAAATTCGCGACGAGGTCGCCGCCGAGGCGAAAGGGTTCGGCATCGAGCTCGTCGATGTCCGGTTGCGCCGGGCCGATCTGCCGGAGGAGAACAGCCAGGCGATCTATGCGCGGATGGTGTCCGAGCGCGAGCAGCAGGCGCGGCAATATCGGGGCGAAGGCGCCGAGGCGGCGCAGACCGTGCGCGCCACCGCCGAGCGCGAGCGCACCGTGATCCTCGCCGAAGCCCAGCGCGATGCACAGCGCGTGCGCGGCGACGGCGACGCCCAGGCGATCAAGATCTACGCCGACGCCTTTGGTCAGGATAAGAATTTTTTCGCGTTCTATCGTTCGCTGCAGGCCTACCGCACCGCGCTCAACGGCCACGACACCTCATTCGTGCTGAGCCCCGACAGCTTCTTCTTCCGCTTTTTCAATGGGCTGACCGGGGCCCAAGGCGGGACGCCGGCGAGTCCCGGCGCAGCGACACGCTGATCGTGCCCGGTCATCGATGAGCGCCGGCCGACGGTGATGGGCGGGGGCCGGCTCCTGATGCGGGATTTCCTCACAGCGCTCGCCCTTGTCTTGGTCATCGAGGGCATCCTTTACGCGCTTTCGCCGGAGATGATGAAGCGCATGGCGGCGAAAACGAGCGCGGTGCCGTCGCAAACCCTGCGCCTCGGCGGGCTGCTTGCCGCGTGTCTTGGGGTGGTGCTGGTCTGGGCGGCGCGCCATTGAATGCGATTGTATGCGGCCTCGCAGGGAGAACGTGGTCGGCCCGGGGATGTTCTTGCGAAGAAATCTGGTTTGCGGCGCGCTTCTCCCGTAATCTCGGCGCCAGCGAGGTGCGCGGGTGCAGGCCGTGAACGGCCTCCCGCCTTGCTCGTCAATTTAAAGGAGTTGCGGACGGTGTCGCTGTTTTCATCGAGCCTCCGGCGATCGGCTGCGGCCGCGCTCGCCGCGCATTTGTTAGCCGTTCCCGTCGGTTTCAAAACGCTGGCGGTGAACGAAGCGGCGGCGCGGCCGGCGCCCGACGGCTTCGCCGACCTGGCGGAAAAGCTGCTGCCCTCCGTCGTCAACATCTCGACGACCCAGACGCTGAAACCGGAAGGGCGCAGCCAGCGCAACACGCCCGAGCTGCCGCAATTCCCGCCGGGTTCGCCGTTCGAGGAGTTCTTCAAGGACTTTTTTAACCGCAACCCGCACGGCAATGGGCGTCCGCAAGCCGAGACCCGCAAGGCGACCTCGCTCGGCTCCGGCTTTATCATCGATTCCACCGGCTATGTCGTGACCAATAACCACGTCATCGCCGACGCCGACGAGATCACCGTCATCCTCCACGACGACACCAATCTGAAGGCCGAACTGGTCGGCCGCGACACCAAGACGGACATCGCCGTCCTCAAGGTCAAGACCGACAAGCCGCTCGCCGCCGCCGCCTGGGGCGATAGCGATGCCTCCCGCGTCGGCGACTGGGTCCTGGCGATCGGCAATCCGTTCGGGCTCGGCGGCACGGTCACCGCCGGCATCCTGTCGGCGCGCCAGCGCGACATCAATTCCGGCCCCTACGACGATTTCCTGCAGACCGATGCGTCGATCAACCGCGGCAATTCCGGCGGCCCGATGTTCAACATGGACGGCCAGGTGATCGGCAGCAACACGGCGATCTATTCGCCGTCGGGCGGCTCGATCGGGATCGGCTTCGCCATCCCCTCGGCGCTCGCCAAGACCATCGTTGCCGAGCTGATCAGCGAAAAGGACCATACCGTCCACCGCGGCTGGCTGGGCGTGCGCATCCAGGCGGTGACCGACGAGATTTCGGAAAGCCTCGGCCTCGACAAGGCGCGCGGCGCGCTGGTCGCCAGCGTCACCGACAACGGGCCGGCGCAGGCCGGCGGCATCCAGCCCGGCGACGTGATCCTGACCTTCGACGGGCGGCCGGTCGTCGACATGCGGCACTTGCCGCGGCTCGTCGCCGAAACCCAGGTCGACAAGGTCGTGCCGGTCACGGTATGGCGGAAGCGGCAGGAGGCCTCGCTCAAGGTCAAAGTCGGCCGGCTTCAGGAAACCGAAACCGCCAGCGCCCAGACCGAGACGAAAACCCCGAGCCCGAAAAGCGATACCGGAAGCACGGCGTCCGCGCTCGGCCTCACCTTGTCCAACGTCACTCCCGAGCTGAAGGAGAAGTTTTCGCTCGCCGACGACGCCAAGGGCGTCGTCGTGGTCGAGGTGGCCAAGGACAGCCCGGGCGCCGAAAAGGGCTTGAAACCCGGCGACATGATCATGGAAGCGGCGCAGGAAGAGGTGAAGACCGCCAAAGATGTCGCCGTCAAGGTCGCCGACGCCCGCAAATCGGGCCGCAAATCGATCCTGCTGCTGGTCGAGCACCAGGGCGACCTGCGCTTTGTCGCCTTGCGCATCGACCAGAGCTGACGCGCTGAAGGCGCGTCATCGCGCGGCCGCAAGGCGCCTCGGCAATCCGCGTGGGGCCAGCGACTTAGCCGACAATCTCCTCCTGCCGGTACCCCTGTGCGTAGAGCAGGGCGGTCAGGTCGGCATGGTCGATGCGCCAGCGTGCCGCGGCGGCGACGGCGGGCTTGGCATGAAAGGCGATGCCGAGCCCGGCGGCCTGCAGCATCGGCAGGTCGTTGGCGCCGTCGCCAACTGCCAGGGTTTCCTCCAGCCCGAGGGCGAACTCGGCGGCGAGCGCGGTTAGCGTGCCATGCTTGGTCGCCGCGGTGACGATCGGCGCGCGTACGGTGCCGGCGATCCTGCCGTCGGCGAGGTCGAGCCGGTTGGCTACGACCCGGTCAAACCCGAGCTCCTGGGCGACAGGCTCGGCAAACACGGTGAACCCGCCCGACACCAGCGCGGTGTGCACGCCGTTCCGCCGCAGGGTCGCGATCAGCGAGGCGGCGCCCGTCATCGGCCGGATGCGCGCGGCGGCGGCACCGAGCACCGTCTCCGGCAGGCCGCGCAACAGCGCCACCCGCTCGGTCAGGGCGCCGACGAAATCGATTTCGCCATTCATTGCCCGCCTCGTAATCTCGGCGACGTGGGCGCGAATCCCGAGGAAATCGGCCAGCTCGTCGAGCATCTCGTTCTCGATGATGGTGGACTCGAGATCGGCGACGAGCAGCCGCTTCCGACGCCCTGCTGCCGGCTGGATCACGACATCGATCGCGCGATCGCCGATCAGCGCGCGCGCCGCCCCATCATCGGCAGCCTCGCATGCGATGTCGCAGGCGATGCCCGGCGCGAGCCAGTCGATTTGGCCCTCCCAGGCATCGGCTATACTGGCCGCGACAGTCGAGAGATCGTCCGAGCCACCCGGGCCGGCGATGAGCGTCATGACCTCGGTGCGGCCGTGCGGCATCGACCTACTGCGTCCTTTGCGATGCCCGCTGCGCGGGCTCCTCCAGGATGATGGATGTTTTTGATGGCATTAAGAAAAATCGTCATGCTGAGCGGGCGTCGCGAAGGATTTGGGGAGCTGGTCGAACGTCGCAGCTAGTCTCGGATACGGTCGTGGTCGTCGCCGGCGCGACCGCAAGCGGCAAGTCGGCGCTGGCGCTCGATCTTGCCGAGCGCTTCGGCGGCACTATCATCAACGCCGACAGCCAGCAGGGCTACCGCGATCTGAAGATCCTGACGGCCCGGCCCGATGCGCAGGCCGAGGCGCGCGCACCGCACCGTCTCTACGGCTATCTCGACGCTGCCGAGCGCGGCTCGGCGGCGCTCTGGCATAAGCTGGCGCTGGCCGCGATCGCCGGGGCGATCGGCGCCGGCCGGTTGCCCATCCTGGTCGGCGGCACCGGGCTCTACCTGCGTGCGGCGATGCAGGGGCTGGCGCCGGTGCCCGACATCCCGTCCGACACCCGCGACGAGGCGGCGGCGCTTTACCGCGGGCTCGGCGGCGCCGCGTTCCGCGAGCGGCTCGCCGCGCTGGACCCGGGTGCGGCCGCGCGCCTGCCGCCCGGCGATCGCACCCGGCTGACCCGCGCTTACGAGGTGGTGCGCGCCACCGGCGTCTCCCTCGACGAGTGGCGCCGCCGCCCGGCGTCTCCGCCGCCCTATCGCTTTGCGACTGTATTGCTCGCTCCGCCGCGCGACGCGCTCTACGCCGCCTGCAACGCGCGTTTCGCGGCGATGGTCGCCGCCGGGGGGCTTGACGAGGCGGCGGCGCTGATGGCTCGCGGGCTCAACCCTGAGCTGCCGGCGATGAAGGCGGTCGGCGTCCCCGAGCTGATGCGCCACCTGCGCGGCGATTTGACCCTCGACGAGACGATCGCGGCGGCGCAGCAGGCCACGCGCCGCTACGCCAAGCGGCAAATGACCTGGTTCCGCCATCAGTTCAATGCAGACCTGATCTGCAACACGCAATATCTGGAAAGTTTTACGCCTGAATTGCGCCATTTTATTGAACAATTTCTGTTGACCGGCCGGGGATAGCTGGTACGTTGCAGCCCCCGTGCCGGCCTCGGTCGGCGCGTGCAGTGGTCTATACAGTTCAGTGGGAGAGGATCATGTCGGCCGAGCCGATCAGCGGGGCGGATATCGTCATCAAGTCGCTCGCCGATCAGGGCGTCGATGTCGTATTCGGGTATCCCGGCGGCGCGGTCCTGCCGATTTACGACTCGCTGTTCAAGCAGAATAATCTGCGCCACGTGCTGGTGCGCCAGGAGGGCGGCGCGGTGCATGCCGCCGAGGGCTATGCCCGTTCCACCGGCAAGGTCGGGGTGGTGCTGGTGACGAGCGGGCCCGGCGCGACCAATGCGGTAACCGGCCTCACCGACGCACTGATGGACTCGGTGCCGGTCGTCTGCCTTACCGGGCAGGTGCCGACGCATTTGATCGGCAACGACGCTTTCCAGGAGGCCGACACCACCGGCATCACCCGCCCCTGCACCAAGCACAATTATCTCGTGCGCGACGTGGGTGAGCTGGCGCGGGTCATGCACGAGGCTTTCTACATCGCCAAAAGCGGCCGGCCCGGGCCGGTGGTGATCGATCTGCCCAAGGATGTGCTGTTCGCCACAGCGCCTTACGCGGCGCCGGAGATCGTCGAGCACAAGAGCTACCGGCCGCAAACCAGCGCCGACCCGGCGCGGATCGGCGAGGCGCTGAAACTTATTGCGAAGGCCGAACGGCCGCTGGTTTACGGCGGCGGCGGGCTGATCAATTCCGGGCCCGCGGCCTGCGGCCGCTTTGCCGAATTCGTGCGGCTGATCGACTCGCCGTGCACCCTGACCCTGATGGGGCTGGGTGCACTGCCGGCGAGCGACCCGCATTTTCTCGGCATGGTCGGCATGCACGGCACCTACGAGTCCAACATGGCCATGCACGATTGCGATCTGATGATCGCGGTCGGCTCGCGTTTCGACGACCGGGTGACCGGCCGGCTCAACGCCTTCGCGCCGCATTCGAAGAAGATCCACATCGATATCGACCCGTCCTCGATCAACAAGAACGTGCGCGTCGACGTGCCGGTCATCGCCGATTGCGGCGAGGCGCTGGCGGCGCTGATCGCGGGCTGGCAACAGGTCGCCCCGAAGCGCGCCTCGGCCAAGCGCGCCCAATGGTGGAAGCAGATCGACGATTGGCGCAGCCGTGACTGCTTGCGCTACGACCGCGGCCGCAAGGACGTCATCAAGCCGCAATACGCCTTGGAACGTCTCTATGCCCTGACCCACGAGCGCGACCCGTTCATCACCACCGAGGTCGGCCAGCACCAGATGTGGGCGGCGCAGTTCTTCAAATTCGAGAAACCCAACCACTGGATGACCTCGGGCGGGCTCGGCACGATGGGCTACGGCCTGCCGGCCGCGGTCGGGGTGCAGGTCGCGCACCCCGACGCGCTGGTTATCGATGTCGCCGGCGAGGCGTCGATCCTGATGAACATCCAGGAGATGTCGACGATCTCCCAGTACCGCCTGCCGGTGAAGGTGTTCATCCTCAACAACCAGTACATGGGCATGGTGCGCCAGTGGCAGGAATTGCTGCATGGCGGCCGCTATTCCGAAAGCTATACCGCGGCGCTGCCCGATTTCGTCATGCTGGCCGAGGCGTTCGGCGCGCATGGACGGCGGGTCACCGATCCGGCCGAGCTCGACGACGCGATCCGCTTCATGATCGACACGCCGGGCGCGGTGATCCTCGATGTCGCTGTCGACGAGCTCGAGAACTGCTTTCCGATGATCCCCTCCGGCGCGGCCCATAACGAGATGCTGCTCGGTCCCGAGGACAAATCGGGCAGCCCGGTGTCGGAAGAGGGCATGGTGCTGGTATGAGCGCGCGAGATTCCATCGCCGTCATTCCGGAACGACCCGCAAGGTCGTCTCCGGAACCCGAGA
>DASQGR010000076.1:0-11526 GCA_035632515.1 Allostellaceae bacterium
GGGGCCGGCTTGCCGCGCGACAACCGATCGAGCACGCGCCAATACACCCCCTCCGGCGCCAAAAGGATGATGAGGATGATCGCAATCCCGTAGACGACGCCCTGGATGCCGGGCAGCACGTCGCCGAGCTCGGCATTCAGCCCCTCGGCGAGCGGCACCAGCACCGCCGCGCCGATCAGCGGGCCCCAGAGGCTGCCGACCCCGCCGAACAGCGCCAGGATCAGCGCCTGGGCCGAGACCAGCATGCCGAACACCGTGTCCGGGGTGACGACGAGCTGCACCACCGCATAAAGCCCGCCCGCCGTCGCCGCGAGCGCGCCGCTCAACATCAGCGCCAGCATCTTCCAGCGCCAGGTGTTGATGCCGGCCGCCTCCGCCGCCGGCTCGTTCTGCTTGATCGCCAACAGCGACATGCCGAAGCGCGAATTCTCGACCTTCAGCGAGATCAGCAGCGAGACCACCAGCAAGGCGAGGGCGAGCAGCACATAGGCGCGCGGGTCGGAAAACTGCATATAGGCGACCGCCGATTCCCGCTTCATCGGCAAGGTCAATTCCTGGTAGCCAAGCCATTGGAAGACATAGAGCGTCGCCAGCGGATAGGCGAGCATGGCCAGGGCGAAATAATGGCCGCGCAGGCGAAAGGTCGGAAAGCCGATCAGCGCGCCGGCAACCGCGCCGACGACGGCGCAGATGGGGATGCTCACCCACGGGGTCAGGTCGAGATACATCATCCCGAGCGCCACGGTATACGCGCCCAGGCCCCAAAAGACGGCATGGCCAAACGAGAAATAGCCGCTGTAGCCGCACAGCAGGTTCCAGGCGAGCGACAGCACCGCCCACAGCAGCACCTGGGTGAGGACGAGCTGGTAGTAGGCGCTCTTCATCACCAGCGCCAACAGCACGACGGCGACGGCGACTCCAAGGATCGCCCAGCGGTGCCGGTTGGCCTGCGCCTTGGTCCTCACGCCCCGGTCCTCATTCCCTGGGCCTCATGCCCTGGGCCTCATGCCCTGGGCCTCATATGCTTCGGGCCTCATGCCCCGGGCCTCATGTCCGCTCGCTGAGGCGGCCGAACATTCCTTGCGGACGCAGAAAGATGATCAGCAGGAAGACGACAAAGATCGCGGTGTTCTGCAACTGATAGGGCAGTACCAGGGTCGACATCTGCTGGACGATGCCGATCAGGAGCCCGCCCCAGAACGCGCCGAGGATGCTGCCCAGCCCGCCCAGCACCACCCCGGCATACATGACGATGACAAAGTCGAACCCCGTATAGGGCTGGAACGACTGCGAGGTGGCAACCAGCCCGCCCGCGACGGCGGTGATGCCGACCCCGAGGCTCCAGGCGAGCCGATGAGCGCGGTCGACGTCGATGCCCATGTAGATCGCTGCCTGGCTGTTGTCCGCGGCGGCGCGCAAACCCTTGCCGAGCCGGGTATGGCTGAGGAACAGGTAGACCGCGGCCGCCAATCCCACCGCGACCAGGAAGCTGAGGCACCGTCCCTGGTTGAGCAGGATATCGCCGATCTCCCAGGACGAGCGCGACAGCGGCGTGCGGATGCCGGTCGGGGTCGAGCCGAAAACGATGAGCCCGCCATTCTGCAGGATCAACGACAGGCCGAGGGTGACGATGATCTGCCCATAAGCGCCGGCGCCCTCGATCTGGGCGACCTCCGCGCCGGTGACGCGCGCGACGACAAAGCGATGCAGCACCCAGCCCAGCGCGAAGACGATCGGGCCGGCCGCGAAGGCGGCGACGATCGGGCCGGCGTTGGGGCCCAGAAAGGTCAGGATCCCAAACCCGGTCGTCAGGTAGAAGGCGGCATACATGCCGACCATCAGGAAATCGCCCTGGGCGAAATTGATCACCCGCATCGCGCCGAAAATGATCCCCAGCCCGACGCACATCAGGGCGTAGGTGGCGCCGACCAGGACGCCGGCCGCCAGCGCTTGCAGAAAATCGACGGAGGAAAACGGCATCAGCAGTATGTCGGCGCGATCATCGGTTCTCCCCCGCGGCGGACGATAGGCGGAGCACGCCGCGGGTGTCATTTGTTTTCTATCGTCGATTGTCTTCTGCTTTGGCCGACCGGGTCCGGTTATGGTACCCCGACGCAGGCGAAGGGCGGGGCGGGACAGGGCGGCGATGCTGGAGGTAGGCGATCTTTCGGTCAGCTATGGCGGGCTGGCGGCGTTGCGCGGCGTCTCCCTCAACGTCGCCGAAGGGCAATTTGTCGCGATCGTCGGTCCCAACGGCGCCGGCAAGACGACGCTGTTCAAGGCGATCTCGGGAACCGTGCGTCCGGGCTCCGGCACGATCATGTTCGAGGGACAAGACCTGCTCGCGGTGCGGCCGTCCGACCGCGCTCATCTCGGTATCGCCCACGTGCCGGAGGGGCGGCAGGTGTTCGCCGCCTTGACGGTGTTGGAAAACCTCGAGATGGGCGCCTATTCCACCCGCGGCCGCAGCGAGTGGCAGCGCAACCTCGAGCGCATCTTCAGCCTGTTTCCGGTGCTGGCAGAGCGTCGCCGCCAGCTTGCCGGAACCTTGTCCGGCGGCGAGCAGCAGATGCTGGCGATCGGCCGCGGCATCGCCTCGGCGCCGCGGCTGCTGCTGCTGGACGAGCCGTCGATGGGGCTGGCGCCGGCGATCGCCGACCAGATCTTCGACAGCGTCGCCGCGCTGCACCGCGAGGACAAGGTGACCCTGGTTCTGGTCGAGCAGCGGGTGGCCGAGGCGCTGGAATCCTGCGACTACGGCTATGTGCTGGAGACCGGCCAGGTCGTGCTCGAAGGGGCACACCAGGCGCTGGTGGCCGATGACCGGGTCCGGCGCGCCTATCTCGGCATGTAGGCCCCGATAGCGGACCAGCGCGGGCGCTCCACGCGCCATTACTCGGCAAGCCGGCGCTCGATAAGCTGGTCAGGTCTCCGTTCTCCCGATAAGCTGCGACCATAAGCCGCGCCGAAATAGCGGCGCCAGCCGGGAGGAAGGCCATGCGGCGGGGATTCTGTCACGGGATGGCGGCGGCGCTGGCGCTCACGCTGCTCGCCGCTCCGGCGGCCGCGCAGACGCCGAAGCGCGGCGGCACGCTGACCTACATGATCCCGGCCGACGCGCCGCCGAGCCTCGACGCGCACCGCGAAGGCACCTTCGCGACGCTGCATTCGGTGGCGCCGTTCTACAGCGTGCTGATCCGGGTGAACCCGGACAATCCGACCTCGACGACCGATTTCGTCTGCGACCTGTGTACGGCGATGCCGACGCCGACCGATGACGGCAAAACCTACACCTTCAAGATCCACACCGGGGTCAAGTTCCACGACGGCTCGCCGCTGACCGCGGCCGATGTGGCGGCGAGCTGGCAGGAAATCATGTTTCCGCGCGAGGGCGTGCTGAGCCCGCGCGCCAGCTTTTACCGCATGGTCGACAAGGTCGAGGCGCCGGACGAGCAGACGGTCGTGTTCCGCCTTAAATTCGCGACCGAGGCCTTCCTGCCGGCGCTCGCCGACCCGTTCACCCTGATCTACCCCAAGGCGAAGCTCGACCAGGACCCGCACTGGTTCGAAAAGAACATCATGGGGTCGGGCCCGTTCAAATTCGTCCGCTACGATGCCGGACAGTCGGTGGTCGGCGAGCGCAACCCCGATTATTTCCGCAAGGGCTTGCCGTATCTCGACGGGTTTGTCGGCGTCTATGCCGACAAGCAGGCAACCCGGGTCGACGCGCTGCGCGCCGACCGCGCGGCGATCGAGTTCCGCGGCCTGCCCCCCTCGGCGCGCGACCAGCTGGTGCAGGATCTGGGCGACAAGATCACGGTCGAGGAGAACGACTGGAACTGCGGCAGCCTGATCACCCCCAACCACAGGAGAAAGCCGTTCGACGATGCCCGCGTGCGCCGCGCCCTGAGCCTGGCGATCGACC
This sequence comes from Allostellaceae bacterium, assembly GCA_035632515.1. Lineage (GTDB taxonomy): Bacteria > Pseudomonadota > Alphaproteobacteria > ATCC43930 > CGMCC-115725 > DATARH01. The sequence goes on from DASQGR010000076.1 coordinate 3,926, forward strand.
GCTGGCGCGGCACGCCGGCGCTGTCGAAGATCGCCAACGTGCACACCGTCGGCGGGATCGTGTTTCCCGCTTCGCCGCTCGCCGCGACCAAGGAGGAGCTGGAGCAGATCGCCGGCTATTGGCCCGATATCGAGAAGTCGCGCGCCGAGGCGAAGCGGCTGCTCAAGGAGGCGGGGGCGGAAGGCCTCACCTTCGAGCTGCTCAATCGCAACGTCGATCAGCCGTACAAATATGTCGGCACTTGGGCCATCGACGAATGGACCAAGATCGGCCTCCACGTCACCCAGAAGATGATGCCGACCGGCCCTTGGCTCGAGGCGATGCGGGGCGGAAATTTCGATGTCGTCTCCCAGGCCAATTGCCATGGCGTGCCGAACCCGCTGCTCGACGTGCAACCCTACCTGCCGGCATCGGTGTTCTCGGCAAATTACGGCGGCTATGAGGATGCCAAGGAGGTCGAGCTCTACGACCGGATGCTGCGCGAGACCCATCTCGAAAAGCAGCGCGCCCTGATGCGGGAATTCGAGAAATACGTCGTCGATACCGAGGCGCACGAGATCTGGGTGGCGTGGTGGTATCGGATCGTCCCCCATCGCTCCTATGTCAAGGGCTGGAAGATCAGCCCGAGCCATTTCATCAACCAGGATTTGGCCAGCATCTGGCTCGACAAGTAGGGCCGATGCGATGGCGCCGGTGCTGGGAAGCGCGGTCAACGCGGGGACCCCGCCGTCGCGCTGGCCTTGAGGTCCTGCGCGAGCTGGAGGTGCAGCACGACGGGCTCGGCGCGTTCGCGCGGAGGATGCCGCCCGCGCCGCGGAGCGGGGGCGGCCAAAGCGGCTTTCGATACGGCCGCGGCGGCGCTACCATCGCGGCCTGCAATCCAGCGCCGCCAGGAGAGTCCGATGCCGGAATTGACGATCAGAAAGCTGCACCCCGTGATCGGGGCGGAAGTCACCGGGATCAACCTCGCCGAGCCGGTCGACGAGGCGACCCGCGAGGCGCTGTCGCAGGCGTTGTCCGAGCATCTGGCGCTGGTGTTTCCGGGTCAGGATTTGAGCCCCGGGCAGTATCTGAGCGCGGCGACCGCGTTCGGCCCGGTGATGCGGCAGCATTATTCGCAGAATCACATGTCGGGGTATTCGAATATCGGCCTCGTCCATCACAAGAACGGCCAGAAGGTGTCCGAGAACTGGCACACCGACCACACCAATCACGAGAAGCCGCCGCTGGCGACGATGCTCTACGGGGTCGAGATCCCGTCGGCGGGCGGCGGCACCAGCATCTGCAGCATGCGCGCCGCCTATGACGCCCTTTCCGAAGACGAGCAGCAGCGTCTGTCGGCGATGCAGTCGGTCAACATGCTCGACATCGGCCGCGAGGGCACCCGCGCCGAGGACGAGGAAAAGTACGGCAAGCCGGTGATCCATCCGATGGTCCGCACCCATCCGGTGCATGGGACGCGGGCGGTCTTCTTCCACATCACCAAGGTGCATTACATCGAGGGCATGAGCCCCGACCTCAGCCGCGCCTACATGGAGGACCTGCTCGACCGGATGATCAAGCCGGAGATCACCTATCACCACGCCTGGAAAAAGGGCGACGTGCTGATCTTCGACGACCGCGCCACCCTCCACCGCGCCCACGGCGATTACGACCGCAGCGAAAGCCGCGTCCTGTGGCGCATCCTGGTTGAGGGCGACAAGCCGCGGCTGGTTTAAGCCGCGCCGGCAGCTCGACGCTGGAGACACTTCGTGCGTCCTGTAAGACGGGCGCTGCGCGCCCTTTTCGGGATGGCGATTTTTCTTAATTTCATCAAAAACGTACGTCATCCTGAGGAGCGCTCGTCAGAGCGCGTCTCCAGGACGCATGGCGTCGGTGCGATCCTCCACGGGGAGAGAATGAATGGGTGAGTTCGCGCTAGGCCAGCCGGTGCCGCGGTTCGAGGACCCGCGGCTGATCCGCGGCGGGGGTCGCTATGTCGACGATATGGTGCTGCCGCGCATGGCCTACGGCTATGTGCTGCGCTCGCCCCACGCGCATGCGCGCATTCGCGCGATCGACACCGCGGCGGCCAGGGCGGCGCCGGGTGTGCTGCTGGTGCTGACCGGGGCGGATTGGGCGGCCTCGGGCTGGGACGATCTGCCGACCCCCGGCGGGCTGAAGCGCGGCGGCGGGCAGCCGGCCGGCAAAATCCGCTTTCCGGCGCTGACCAGCGACAAGGTGCGCTGGGTCGGCGACTACGTCGCCTTTGTCGTCGCCGAGACCCTCAATCAGGCGCAGGACGCCGCCGAGCTGATCGAGATCGATTACGAGCCGCTGCCGTCGGTCACCGCAACCGCCGGTGCGCTCGATCCGGGCGCGCCCCTGGTGTGGGACGACCGCCCCGACAACATCTGCTTTGTCCATCCCGAGGGGAACCGCGCGGCGACCGAGGTGGCGCTCGCCCGCGCCGACCATGTCGTCAAGCGCCGCTTTGTCATCAACCGCGTTACCGCCGCGGCGATGGAGCCGCGCGGCGCGCTCGCCGATTACAACAAGGCCGAAGATCGCTATACCGTCTACTCGGTGCTGCAGCGCGCCCACGGCTACCGCGCCGACCTCGCCCGCATCATGAAAGTCCCGGAAAGCAAGATCCGCGTCATCGCCGGCGATATCGGCGGCAGCTTCGGGATGAAATCCGCGGTTTACAACGAGGTCGCCCTGACCGTGCTGGCCGCGAAGCTGCTCGCCCGGCCGGTGAAGTGGACCAGCACGCGCTCGGAAGCCTTCCTCTCCGATGCCCAGGCCCGCGACCATGTTACCGAGGCCGAGCTGGCGCTTGACAAGGAGGGGCACTTCCTCGGCTTTCGCGTCCGCACCACCGCGGCGGTGGGCGCCTATGCCCAGGCGAATTCCAACGTCTTTATCATGAACCTCGGCACCCTTGCCGGGGTCTACCGCACTCCGGCGATCTTTGCCGAGGTCACCGCCGTCTTCACCAACACCAACCCGATGCGGCCCTATCGCGGCAACGGGCGGCCCGAGTTCGCCTACGTGATCGAGCGGATGGTCGACGAGGCCGCCGCCGAGCTCGGCATCGACCCGGTCGAGCTGCGCCACCGCAACATGATCCCGCCCGAGGCGATGCCGTTTCAATCGGGGCTGACTTTCACCTACGATTGCGGCGAGTTCGCCAAAAACCTGGATATGGCACTTAAGCTCGCCGATTTCGCCGGGTTCGAGGCCCGCCGCGCCGAGGCCAAGGCGCGCGGCAAGCTGCGCGGCATCGGCCTGTCGAACACGATCGAGCGCGCCGCCGCCGGCGGGTTCGAGGCCGCGGAAGTGCGCTTCGACAAGGGCGGCACCGTGACCCTGCTGTCCGGCTCGATCACCCAGGGGATGGGCCACGAAACGGTCTACAAGCAGCTCTTGTGCGACCGGCTTGGCATCCATCCCGATCAGGTGCATTACGTCCAGGGCGACACCGACAAGGTGGCGATCGGCGAGGGCACCGGCGGCTCGCGCTCGGCGGCGCTGGGCGGTTCGGCGGTGCATCTCGCCACCGAGAAGATCGTCGTCAAGGCGCGCGCCATCGCCGCGCACATGCTCGGCGCTGCGGCCGATGAGGTGAATTTCGAGGACGGCATGTTCACGGCGCCGCGCTCGAACCGCGCCTTGTCGCTCGGCGAGATCGCCGGCGAGGCGTGGATTCCGGCGAGCCTGCCGCCCGAAATGGAGCCGGGCCTCGTCGCCAGCGCCGCCTACAGCGCCAAGGAACAGAACTTTCCCAACGGCTGCCATATCTGCGAGCTCGAGATCGACCCGGACACCGGGACGGTCGAGCTCTGCCGCTACAGCGTGGTCGACGATGTCGGCACGGTGATGAACCCGCTGCTGCTCGAAGGCCAGATCATCGGCGGGATCGCGCAGGGCCTCGGGCAGATTTTGCTCGAGGACATCCGCTTCGACGACGAGTCCGGCCAGCTCTTGACCGGCTCGTTCATGGATTATGCGATGCCGCGGGCCGACAATTTCGCGCCGATCCATTGCGAGAGCAATCCGGTGCCGACCAAGACCAACCCCTTGGGGATAAAAGGGGCGGGGGAGGCCGGCGCGGTCGGCGCGATGCCGGCCGTGGGCAATGCGCTGATCGACGCGTTGAAGCCGCTCGGCATCCGCGAGGTCGAGATGCCGGCGACCCCCGAACGCCTGTGGCGCGCGATCCGCGGGGCGGGGCGGCAGGAACCGCCATCGCCTGCGCTCGGCCGAGCATGACGCCGGAACGGCAGCCTACTTCGCCGCCTGCTCGACGACGTCGATGACGAGGTTCCACAATCTCTGCTGCGGCGCGATCTTGCAGGCCGACAGCGGCTCCTGGTCGGAGCAGGTAACCCCGGGTCCCGGTTCCCAGTTCGCCTGGATCGTGGCAATGCGGTTGCCCTGGACATAGCCTTTTTCGGAACCGTTCGGCCCAACCGCGTCGCGCGCCGGGTCGCTCCGCCAGTCGCCGAGCGCTCTGGCGGCCTTGCCGATCAGCTCGGCCGGAGTGGCGATCGCGAGGTCGGAGGCGCTGCCGGTGATGTGACAGGAACGCCCATCGATGCCGCTCACCAGATCGGTGAAATCGTCTTCCGACGCGGCGGTCTTGATGCCGACGGCTTCCTGGGTTTGCGCTGCCAGCCTCTGGCATTCGGCGGCCGGGATCGGGCGCAGGGTCGCTCCTTGCTGGGCCGACGCGCTTGCCATGCCCCAGAGCCCGCAGGCGAGGATCGCGGCAAGCCAGGTCGGGGCATCGGATCGCAAGGCCATGATCGGAATTCTCCAGTCTCTCAGGTGAGGAATCTCAACCGCTTGTGAGGCCGAATTTGATGCCGTCTGGCAGCAACAACAACAGGTTGGCCCGCTTGAGGATGCGGCGGTTCGGCCGCCGGGGAAAGTGTTTTCCGTTGTTTCCGATTTGCCCGTGGCGCATGCTCCGGCCGATTCATCGGATCTACGAGGAAAATCCGGCGCATGAGTGCCGCCGCGATACGCCGCCTCAACATTTCCCCGCCGGACCAGACCGGGCGCAACGCCACCGCGGTGGCGCGCCGCGCCAGCCTCATGAGGACGCGGTCGGCACGATGTGTGGGCAGCACGCGCTCGGCCTCGAGCCGCCCGGGCAAGACTAAAAGGGAGGAGATATGGCCCGCGTCTTTATTGCCGACGATTTCGATGCGATCCGCGCCCGCATGGCGGAAATCCGCCATGAGCGGTCCGGGACGCCGACCAAGAAGGCGGACAAGGATGGCGAGCCGCGTCCGGCGGGAATTCACTCCACTGTTGGCAGACGATTGCTGAAGGATCTGGTGATGTCCCGTCGCCTGCGGGGTGGCGGCAAAATCGCCTTGTCGCTCGCCGAATTCTGAGCAATACGGCGACAACCAAGGGAGGAACAGGCAGATGGCGGAGATACTCGGGCTTGGCGTCACCCACTGGCCGACCTTGTGCCTGCCGAACGACGGGCTGACCGGCGTATTCAAGCGCACGCTGGAGGCGCCGAATGTCGATCCGGCCCGCAAGGATCCCGCCAATTGGCCGAAAGAAATGCTGGCCGAGCTCGGCAACGATGACGGGCTTGGCGCTGCCAATCGCTGCGGCGAGCGCTTCGGCAACGATTTCCGTGCGATCCGCAAGATCCTCGACGATTTCAACCCGGATCTGGTGCTGGTCTGGGGCGACGACCAGTACGAAAACTTCAAGGAAGACATCGTCCCGGCCTTTTGCGTCGCCGGGTATGACGACGAGTTCACGCTGCAGCCCTGGCAAGTCGCCAACGGGTCGAACGGGCAAGGCAAGCCCAATCGCTGGTCCGAGCCGGGCGACTGGACCCTGAACCTCAAGGGCCATCGCGAGGCGGCGAAGTACCTCACCACCGGGTTGATCGAGGCCGGCATCGACATGGCCTATGCCTACAAGCCGCTGCACCACCCGATGGCCCACGCCTTTACCAACACCTTCCTTTACCTCGATTGGGATCGGAAAGGGTTTCCCTACCCGGTGATCCCGTTTGCGGTGAACTGCTACGGCCGCAATTTGCTCTACGCCAAAGGCGGCTTGGGCCATCTGTTCGCGCCGCCGCGTCCGGCGGATGAAGGCGAAGACCCGTCTTCGCCGCATCCGTGGCGCTGCATGGAGGTTGGCGCCAAGGTCGCCGAGGTGCTGGCGAAGTCGCCCTACCGAGTGGCGCTGATCGCCTCGTCAAGCTGGTCGCACGCTTTCCTGTCGCCGAAAAACGGCTATCTGTGGCCTGACCACGAGGGTGACCGGCTGCTGTTCGACGCGGTCAGCCGCGCCGATTACGCCACCTGGCGCAAGCGCTCGCTGACCGAGATGGAGTTCGCCGGCCAGCACGAGATGCTGAACTGGATGTGCCTCATCGGCGCGATGGAAGCGCTCGACAAGAAGCCGGTGATCCAGGACTACATGGAGACCTACGTCCTGGCGTCGGACAAGTGCTTCCTCTCGTTTCCGGCTTAGCGGGATAACCGGCTCAGCCCAGTCGGAAATCCGGGTTGAAGCCGAGCTCCCGCCGCGCCTTGGCGATCGACACCGCGCCGTCGTCGTCGGCGATATTGTAAATCCCGGCACCGCGCGTCAGGGCAAGCAGCGCCGCCTGCGCCGCGGCATCGACATGCAGCGCCGGCTTGCTGGCCGCGGCGGCATGCCAGGTGCCCGGGCCGTAGAGCATGCCGTAGCGCAGGACGATTGCGGTCATCCCCGGCGCGGTCCGCACCATCTCTTCCATCGCGGCGACACCCTGGACGGTGACGGCGCGCAACGGGTCGCCGAGGTTCAGCGGGTCGGTCTCGGTATGCGGCTCATCGCCGGATGAGTAGGCAAAGGCGATGCTCTGGACGACAAGACGGCGCGCGCCGGCGGCGCTCGCGCCCGCCAGCAAGTTGCGGGTGCCCTCGGTGCGAATGCGGGCGTTCCTCGCATAGGACGCCGAGATCAGCGTTTGGTCGAACTCTTGCGGTAGATCGGTGAGCTGATGGATGACGATTTCCGGCTTGGCTGCACGCAGCGCGCTGATGACGGCCGGCGCATCGAACACGTTCAGGATCGCGGGTTTGACGCCGGCTTGTTCAAGCGCCTTGCCGGTCTCGGCCGAGCGGGTTGAGCCGGCGACTTCGTGCCCGGCGCGCAGCAACAGCGGCGCCAGCCGCCGGCCGATCGCACCGGAAGCGCCGGCGGAGAATAGTCTCATCGCCTGTTTCCCCAAATCTGTTGCGAAGCCTCGTCGCGGAGGCGTCGCTTTCGACTTGGGGAGACCGCCGCTTCTTTCAAACCGTCATGACCGGGCAAGCCCGGCCATGACGGTTGCTGTTGTGTTTTATTCTGCGGCCGACACCTGTTTGACGTCGCGGCTCAGAGATGCCGCCGGGGTGGGGATCCCGTAGAGGCGGGCGCAGTTGTCCCACAGGATCTTGCGGCGCTGCGCGTCGTTGAGGTTGAGGCCGAGAAACTGCTCGATCGCCTCGGGGAAGGCGCCGTCGGAATGCGGGTAGTCGCTCGACACGACAAAGTAGTCGGGGCCCATCTGGTTGACGGTCTCGACCGCCGGCTCCTCGTCGACATCG
>DASQGR010000077.1:0-14233 GCA_035632515.1 Allostellaceae bacterium
GAGCAGCTGCGCTACGCCGCGACCGATGTGCTGCATCTGCACGCGTTGCGCACCAAGCTCGATGCGATGCTCGCGCGCGAAGGCCGAAACGAGCTGGCGCAGGCCTCGTTCGGGTTTCTGCCGACGCGTGTGTTGCTTGACCTCAGAGGGTGGGCGGAGCAAGACATTTTCGCACACTGAGGATCGGCGGTATCGCGACACCGCCGACAAACCGCCTTGGGGATGCCGCATTTTGCGCGCCTCATGGCGGCAGGGGCATAGGGGCGCAATGGACGACACTCTCGCCAGCCTTGCGGCGGCGACAAAAGGCGACCGGCAGGAGCCGGGTCTCGCGCACGATCTTACCGTGGCGCGCCGGGTCATTCGCGCCGAGATCGACGGGCTGCAAAGTCTTGCCGGCGCGCTCGACGGCGCTTTTGGCGCGGCGCTCGACCTCGCCGCCGCGGCGACCGGGCGGCTGATCGTCACCGGCATCGGCAAGAGCGGCCATGTCGCCCGCAAGATCGCCGCCACGCTCGCCTCGACCGGCACCCCGGCGCAGTTCGTCCATCCCGCCGAGGCGAGCCACGGCGATCTCGGGATGATCGGCGGCGCGGATGTGGTGCTGGCGCTGTCCAATTCCGGCAACAGCCCCGAGCTTGCCGACATCGTCGCCTATTCGCGCCGCTTCCAGATCCCGCTGGTCGCGATCACCGGCAACCGCGGCTCGACCCTCGCCGAGGCTTCCGACGTCGTGATGCTGCTGCCGGCCGCCGCCGAGGCATGCTCGATGGGGCTGACGCCGACCACCTCGACGACGATGATGCTAGCGCTGGGCGACGCGCTGGCGGTGGCGCTGCTCGAGCGCAAGGGATTTTCCACCGCCGATTTCCAGCTCCTCCATCCCGGCGGCACGATCGGCCGCAAGCTGCTGCGTGTCGGCGACCTCATGCATACCGGCGACGCGGTGCCGCTCGCCGGGCCGCAGACGCCGATGTCCGAGGCGATCGTGCTGATGACCGCCAAGAGCTTTGGCTGTATCGGCGTGTGCGACGCGGCCGGCATGCTTGTCGGGGTCATCACCGACGGCGATCTGCGCCGGCACATGGGCGACCGGCTTCTCGACCGCTCGGTCGCCGAAATCATGCATCCCGATCCGAAGACGATCGGCGCCGACAGCCTCGCCGCCGAAGCGCTCGGCGAGATGAACCGCTTTTCGATCACCTCGCTGTTCGTCGTCGACGACAGCCGGCGGCCGACCGGCTTCCTCCATATGCACGACTGCCTACGGGCCGGGGTCGCATGACGGGGCCCGCATGATCCGCAAGGGCTCGTCGCCGCGGGCGATCGGGGCCGCCGCGCGGTATTCGCGGCCCGATTCGCGGCCTGGGTTCAGCCCGTGGAATATCGGCGAATGGCTGGCCAATCTGCCCGGCAACCGCCACAGCCGGCGCGTCGCCCTGCTGAAAATCGCGCTGCCGGCGATCGGGGTCGGTTTGTTGATGATGGTTGCGGCGTGGCCGCGGATCGCCCCGCTCTTCGAGCGCTTGCGGTTCTCCGCCATCGACCTGCGCGAGGCGCGCGAGCTGCGGATGATCAACCCGCGCTATGCCGGCACCGACCGCTCGAACCACCCTTTTGTCGTCACCGCGGCGATCGGCCGCCAGGTGCCGGGCCGCGACGACGTGATGTCGCTGCAAGCACCCGAGGCCGATCTGAAAAGCCACAGCGGCGGCGACATCGTCCTGACCGCCGACAGCGGGGTCTATCAGGCGCACACGCAGCTGCTCGACGCCTTCGGCCACGTGACGATGGTGCACCAGGACGGCACCCGCATCGTCACCTCGTCGGCCCGGCTCGATGCCGTGAACAATGCCGCCGAGGGCCATGAGCCGGTCGAAGGGCACGGTCCGTCGGGCGATATCAAGGCCGAGGGGTTTCGCATCGTCGACAAGGGTGCGATCGTCATCTTCACCGGCCGCTCGGACCTGATCCTCAACGGCGCCAAGGCCGGCGTGGCAAAAATCCAGCCGGCCGCGGTGCCGGCGGCGGTCGCCCAGGCCGCGGCGCAAATCGAGGCCAAGGTGGCGCCGCCCCCGCCGGCCGCGCCAACCGCTCACCCGGCCGAGCATCCGCATCATGCGCCGCCCCATACGGCGGCCGCGCCGGTGCACCCGAAGCCGGCGCCGAAAAAGCCGGGCTGAGAGATGATTCCGGCAACCTGCCTGCCGTGGCGCAAGCTGGCGGCGATCCTTCCGATGCTGGGTTTCGCCATGCTGCCGCTGGCTCCGGCGCGGGCGCAGCTCGGCGTCCCCGACAGCAACGCCCCGGTCAACATCCAGGCCGATTCCGGCATCGAGTGGCAGCAGAACCAGCAGATTTACGTCGCCCGCGGCAACGCCGTGGCGACGCGCGGCACCGGCGAAATCCACGCCGATACGCTGATCGCGCATTACCGCGAAGCGAAAGGCGGCGAGAACAATACCGAGATTTACCGGATCGAGGCCGAGGGCAACGTCACGATCAAGCGCGACAATCGCGTCGTCGTCGGCGACCGCGCCGATTACGATGTCGACCAGGGTATCGGCATCGTGCGCGGCAAGGCGCTCAAGATGACGACCGCCGCGGATACCGTCACCGCCCGGGACACGCTCGAATGGTACGACGTCAAGCAGGTGGCGGTCGCCCGCGGCGACGCCGTCGCCGTCCATAACGGGCGGACGATCAAGGCCGATGTTCTGACCGCGTACATGGTCAAGACCGCGCCCGGCGGGCAGCCGTCCGGTCCGGCGCAATCGGCAAAGGCGGCGCCTAAAGGCCCGCCTCCGAAGGCGGGTGCCCCGGCGGCGGCCCCGTCGGCCGCGAAGGCAGAGGAATCGAAGATCGACCGGGTCGACGCGCAAGGCCACGTCGTCGTTGTTTCCGCACAGGATATCGGCCGCGGCGATTATGGGGTCTATAATGCCGATACCGGAATTTGCACGCTGCTCGGCAATGTCGTCATCACTCGTGGCAAGGATGTCGTCACCGGCCAGTACGCGGTGATGGACATGAACAAGAACATCAGCCGCATCATGCCGGCATCGACCGTTCCCGGCAGCACCCGCCAGCGGGTTCAAGGCGTCTTCATGCGCCCGCAGAACTCCGGCGCCGCGCCGGTCCCCGACAAGAAAACCCCATGATGCAAGACGACGATCACGAGCCGAATTTCGACGAGCGATTGCCGCAATGGATTGCTCCTGCGGCGCCGCTCGGCCCGCGGCTGGTTACCGACAACGAGGGCCTTGTCGGCCGCGGCCTCGGCAAAAGCTTCAAGCGGCGGGCCGTGCTGCGCGACGTCAACGTCTCGGTCCAGCGCGGCGAGGTGGTGGGGCTGCTCGGCCCGAACGGCGCCGGCAAAACCACCTGCTTCTACATCATCACCGGACTGATCGCCGCTGATACCGGCACGGTCAGCCTTGACGGCGAGGACATCACCGATCTGCCGATGTACCGCCGCGCGCGCCAGGGCATCGGCTATCTGCCGCAGGAAGCCTCGATCTTTCGCGGGCTCAGCGTCGAGCAGAATATCCGCGCGATCCTCGAAGTCGCCGAGCCGGAACCGGAAACCCGCGAGGCGATGCTCGATTCGCTGCTCGCCGAATTCTCGATCAGCCATCTGCGCCGCGCCCCGGCGATCGCGCTGTCGGGCGGCGAGCGGCGGCGCTGCGAGATCGCCCGGGCGCTGGCGACCCAGCCGAATTTTATCCTGCTCGACGAGCCGCTCGCGGGAATCGACCCGATCGCGGTCAACGACATCCGCGATCTGGTGATGCATCTCAAGGATCGCGGCATCGGCGTTCTCATCACCGACCATAATGTACGTGAGGCGTTCCAGATCGTCGACCGGGCCTACATTCTGCACGAGGGCCGGGTGCTGATGGAGGGGGCGCCTGACGCGATTGTCGCCGACGCCGAGGTGAGACGCGTTTACCTGGGCGAAAGATTTAGCCTATAAGCCGCTCCGAACGGAGCACCGCGTGAACAGAATCGGCTTTTCGCAGCGGTTGGAGCTTCGCCAGAGCCAGGCTCTGGTGATGACGCCGCAGCTGCAGCAGGCGATCAAGATGCTGCAGCTCTCGAACCTGGAGCTCGCTGATTACGTCGACGCCGAAATCGAGCAGAACCCGCTGCTCGAGCGCGGCGACAATGACGGTGAAGAGGGCATCGCGGCCCCGGAGCCGGCCGTAGCCGCCACCGTCGAGACCGGCCCGACCAGCCTGACCGCCGCGCCGGCCGACGGGTTCCCGGTCGACAGCGCCGAGCACTGGGACGCTACCGCCGGCGTCGATGGCGACGGCTCGGCCGATTACGGTTTCGGCGGCGACAACCAGCCTTGGCGCACCCGCAACGGAGGGGTCGACAGCGATGATCTGCCGGCGCTCGACCAGGCCGCGGCGCGGCCGCGCACGTTGCGCGAGCACCTGCTGGAGCAGATCGGCACCGATTTCGCCACCCCGGCCGACCGGGTGATCGCCGCCTTTCTGCTCGACCAGCTCGACGAGGACGGCTATCTGCGCGGCGACCTCGACGAGGCGGCGGCGCGACTCGGCTGCACGCCCGCGCGCATCGTGCCGGTCCTGGCGCGGCTGCAGGAGCTCGACCCGCCCGGCGTCTTCGCCCGCAACCTTCCCGAATGCCTGGCGCTGCAGCTGCGCGACCGCAACCGCCTCGATCCGGCGATGCAGGCCCTGCTCGACAACCTGCCGCTGTTGGCGGCGCGCAACGTCGCCGCGCTGCTGCGCCTGTGCCGGGTCGATGCCGACGACCTCGCCGAGATGATCGGCGAGATCAAGTCGCTCGACCCGCGCCCCGGCCTCGCCTTCGATCCGCCGCAGGCGCAACCGATCGTCCCCGACATCCTGATGCGGGCGCAGCCCGATGGCGGCTGGCTGGTCGAGCTCAATGCCGATACCCTGCCGCGGGTGTTGATCAACAACCGCTATTACGCGCGGATCAGCCGCGCCGCGCGCAGCAAGGGCGAGCGGGAATACCTTGCCGACCGGATGCAGGCGGCCAACTGGCTGGTCAAGTCGCTGCACCAGCGCGCCACCACGATCCTCAAGGTCGCCACCGAGATCGTCGAGCAGCAGGACGGGTTTTTCCGCCACGGGGTACAGTCGCTGCGGCCCCTGATCCTGCGCGATATCGCTGACGCGATCGGCATGCACGAAAGCACGATCAGCCGGGTGACGACCAACAAATACATCGCCACCCCGCGCGGCCTGTTCGAGCTGAAATACTTCTTCACCTCGGCGATCGCCGGCTCGCACGGCGGCGAGGCGCACTCGGCCGAGGCGGTGCGGTTCCGCATCCGCCACCTGATCGATCGCGAGACCGCCAGCACCACCCTGTCGGACGAACGCATCGTCGAGTTGTTACAAGCGGAGGGGGTCGATATCGCCCGCCGGACCGTCGCCAAATATCGCGAGGCGATGCGCATCCCCTCGTCGGTGCAGCGCCGGCGGGAAAAGTTGATGGCGCTATGAGCGCCGCGGAGGCAAAGCGTGCAGGCTGAGCAAGTACAGAGCGAGATCGCCGATCTGGTGACGCCGCGCAGCGTCGTCGCGCAGCTGCGCGCGAGCGGCAAAAAGCAGGTGCTCCAGGAACTGGCCCGCCGCGCCGCGACGATGACCGGCATCTCCGACCGCCGCATCTACGAGGCGCTGATTGAACGCGAGCGGCTCGGCACCACGGGCATCGGCGCCGGGATCGCAATTCCGCACAGCCGGCTTCCCGAGTTGACGCGGCTGTACGGTTTGTTCGCCCGGCTCGACCGGCCGGTCCCGTTCGAGGCGATCGACGACCAGCCGGTCGATCTCGTCTTTCTGCTGCTGGCGCCGCTCGACGCCGGAGCCGACCATTTGAAGGCGCTGGCCCGGGTTTCGCGCCTGCTGCGCGACCGCGCCACCTGCGAGAAGCTGCGCGGCGCCAACAGCGCCGATGCGCTCTACGCGCTATTGACGGGCGGCCCGGCGGGTTAGTTCGTAAAAGTCATCGCGCCGAAGCGATGACGGTGGCGGGGTCAGTGGACGCTGACCGGCTCCATCTCGTTCTGGCGCACGACAGCGAAGGCAATGTCGCGGTCGGCGGTAAGCGCCATCTGCGTGCCGTCGGCGGCGCAGATCGCGTAGCCAGCGGTGCCCTCCACGACAACGGGCTTCACATAGGCGATGTCCTGCACACCGAGCATCGCCAAATCGTTTGGCGTCATCTGACGCATTTGTTCGATCGTCTGCATCTCTACCTCCCCCTGCCGCGGCGTCATGCCGTCGGCAGGCGGCTGAATGTTCGTCGGGAAGGCCCGCAAATTCGGTGCCAACTATTTGGATGAACGCACCAAACTCGGACTCGTCCGCGTCATTTCGACAGCGTCCGGCGTTTTGACCCCGTCGCGGATTTCGATCGTGCGCACTCGCACCTCCACCGGCGGCCGCATCAAATCGATATGCAGCAGGCCGTTATCGAGCCAGGCGCCGCGCACTTCGATGCCCTCGGCGAGGACGAACGAGCGCTGGAACTGCCGCGCGGCGATGCCGCGGTGCAGGTAGACGCGGTCGTCGTCGTCGGCTTGCTTGCCGCGGACGACAAGCTGGTTGTCCTCGATGGTCAGCTTCATGTCGCTCATCGCAAACCCGGCAACCGCAAGGGTAATGCGCAGGGCGTTTTCGCCGACCTGCTCGATATTGTAGGGCGGATAGCCGTCGCTTGATCCCTTGCTTACCCGATCGAACGCCCGCTCGAAATGGTCGAAGCCCAGAAGCAGCGGCGAATTGAACAACGACAGTCGCGGCATGGCGATTTTTCTCCTCACCGAGCGAGACCCCGCGCCGGACCCGCGATCGGCACCCGGCGGCAGAGGATGACACTGTACGGTTTACTTGGGGATGCGCCGCGTACCGATCAAGCGAAACGCGGACACGGCAAATCGCGCATTTGCGCGAGGATGCTTTTGTAAAGCTTTGCCGCTTCCTATATGTGGACGACACGCACCTTTGCAATCGCGGGGACATGCCGATGACAGGACGATCGCCGCAGCGGTACACGGTTTGGCGCACGCTTTTCGCCGTTCTGTTTTGCCTGACCCTGGCGCTGACGCCGAGCCTCGCCGAGGCCCGCGCCGGGGGCGGCAGCACTCACTCCGGCATGGGCAGCCGCGGCTCGCGCACGTTCGAAAATAACGGCGCCGCGCCGATGGGCCGCACGATGCACAGCGAGGCCCCCTCGCCGAGCAGCGGCTTTTCACCGGGCGCTGTCGGCGGCAGCTTCTTCTCGCGCCATCCGTTCCTGACCGGGCTGGCCGGCGGTTTCCTCGGCTCGATGCTGTTCGGCGGCGGCTTTTTCGGCCATGCCCTCGGCGGCTTGTTCACCATCCTGCTCATCGGCTTCGCCATTTTCTTCTTGATACGACTGCTGTCGGGAGGGTTTGCGGCGGCAGGACGCAACTTGGCGCCGCGCTCGCTCGGCGCCGCCGCGGCACCGCCGCCGCAGCGCTATCGCGGCACCGACATCGCCGTCGACGATGCCGATCTCAACGCCTTCCAATCGCTGCACGCGGCGATCCAGGAGGCGTGGGGTCGCGGCGACCTGGGGCAGCTGCGCCAGCTGGTCACGCCGGAGATGCTGAGCTATTTCAACGAGGAACTCACCCGTAATTCGAGCCAGGGGGTGCAGAACGTCGTCGCCAACGTCAACCTGGTGAAGGCCGAGCTGACCGAAAGCTGGGAAGAGGGCGACATGCAGTACGCCACCGCCTATATGCGGTGGACGGCGCTCGACTACACGGTGCCGATCGGGGCGGCTCCGGGGAGCCCCAATGCCGTCGTCAGCGGCGACACGCGCGTGCCCACCGAGGCCGAGGAGGTGTGGACTTTCGTTCGCCGCCGCGGCGGGCGATGGATTCTGTCGGCTATCCAGCAGGTCTAGCGCATTGTCTGTTTAGGCTGAACCGCGTTGTGTATCGCCCTTGGCCGGGCCTGACCCGGCCATCCACGTCTTTTCCTCGGATTTTTTCGGACGTTCGCAAAGAAGACGCGGACCCGCGGGTCAAGCCGGCGGGAGGGGAACTGGTTTGAGGCGTCGAGCTAAACAGATCGCGCTTCAGCGCGCGGGGTTCTCGTTTCCGGCTACTGTCGCAGACCGCGCAGCCTGGCGTCGCCTGGCCCGGGAGAGTTTTCCGCCCGGAATCCGACGCGGCCGGCCGCGGCGACGATATCGTCGAGAAACCGCTCGTAGCCGCTCCCTGGTGCCGGCTCGGATACCTGCGCCGGCGCGCTGTGGTGTCCCTGCTCGATCAGCTCCTCCGCACGCCGCGCCGGGACAAGAAAATCGGCCGTTTCCGGTTCGCCGACGTGACGGGCGGCGCGGCCCAGCTCGAAGCAGCCGTCATTGTCCGGCGCGGAGCCGATGCGAACCCCGTGCAGCACGGTGTTCGGGACCATTTCGTTCCGCGCGGCATCGCTGGCGAACGCTTCTTCGGGATAGGCCCGTCGCAGCGAGTCGCGGTCGTTTACATCAACTTTGGCCATCGACCGCTCAACGCTGCCGGCGACGCGGCGTTCCCTTTGGCGCGCGGCGCTATGGCCACGCCACCTCGGGCGGCAACGACATCAGGATTGCCTCGACATTGCCGCCGGTTCTGAGGCCGAACCGGGTGCCGCGGTCGTAGAGCAGGTTGAATTCGACGTAGCGGCCACGCCGAACCAGCTGATGGCGACGCTGTTCGGCGGTCCACGGCCGGGCCATGCGGGCGCGCACGATCGCGGCATAGGCGACGCGGAACGCCTCGCCGACCGACTGCACGAAGGCGAAATCGCGCGGCCAGTCGCCGCCGTCGAGATAATCGAAAAAAATGCCGCCGGCGCCGCGCGGCTCGTTGCGGTGCGGCAGGAAGAAATATTCGTCGCACCATTTCTTGTACTTGGCATAAGCGTCGGGCGCGTAGCCTTCGCAGGAAGCGGCAAGCGCAGCGTGGAACTCAGCGGCCGCCGGCTCGTCGGGGTAGATCGGCGTCAGGTCGGCGCCGCCGCCG
Source organism: Allostellaceae bacterium (assembly GCA_035632515.1). Taxonomy (GTDB): domain Bacteria; phylum Pseudomonadota; class Alphaproteobacteria; order ATCC43930; family CGMCC-115725; genus DATARH01. The sequence continues at coordinate 9,050 of DASQGR010000077.1, forward strand.
AACCACGCCTTGCGGGTGACGATGTGGCGCGTGTTCATGTGCGCGGCGGGCACCAGCGGCGAGCAGGGATGCGATACCACCGATAGCCCGCCGGCCCAAAAGCGCGGGTCGTCTGCCGCGCCGGGGATTTCGTTGCGCAATTCCGGGGCAAACTCGCCGAACACGGTGGAGACGTTGACCCCGACTTTTTCAAAGACTTGGCCCTTCATCACGGCCATCGTCCCGCCTCCGCCGCCCGGGCGCTGCCACTCGGTGCGGGCGAAGCGGCCGGGCGCTCCCTCGACCGAAGCGGCGAATTCGTCCTCGATCGCTTCGAATTCGGCGCAAATGCGGTCGCGCAGCGCCGCAAACCAGCGCGCCGCGCGCTCGCGCCGCTGGGGATCGGATAAAAACGGGATCGGATCGTCGGGCATGGCCGCCATCATACCGGGAACCGGCCGGTTTGGCGCAGCGCTTCGGCCAGCGCGATCGCCCCCGCGAGCGCGACGTTGAGCGAGCGGGCGCCGGCACGCAAGGGAATGACGACCCGCGCATCGACCGCCGCATGCACCGCCGCCGGCACCCCGGCGCTTTCGCGGCCGAGCAGGATGGTGTCGCTGGCGGCAAAGGCGAAGCCGTCGAGCCGGGTCGCGCCGGCGGTGGTCATCAGCACCAGCCGCGATTCGGCAGCGTGCGCGGCCCGGAAAGCCGCCCACGAACTGTGCCGCCGCACCTCGGCAAGTGCGGCATAATCGAGCGCCGCGCGCCTCAGCCGGCGGTCATCGAAGAGAAATCCGAGCGGCTCGATCAGGTCGACGGCGACGCCGAAGCATGCCGCGAGGCGCAACAGCGCCCCGGTATTTTGAGGAATGTCGGGCTGATACAAGGCGAGGCGCAAATCGATTCATCCAAGCACTGGCGGTCGCTGATCGAAAGCACGATTATGGGGAGGAGCATTTTTCCGCTTTTCCCGCCGATTTATGCGGCAGTCTGTCGCATAGTTCGGCTTCTTCAACAGTATAGCTTCGCGCTTCCCCGGCTGCGGGGCTGATGGCGGCCGATTCAAGAGGTTTCGCATGGCCGATGTGGCGCAATCGCAGGTTTCTCAGGGCCATACCCAGGGCCATGCCCAGGGCCATGACGGTGAGACCCGGCGCGATTTCCTGACCCTGACCGCGTCGGCGCTGGGCGTCGTCGGGCTGGCGAGTGCGATCTGGCCCTTTATCGACAGCCTGAACCCGGCAAAGGATACGCTGGCGCTGTCGACGACCGAGGTCGATCTCGGGCCGGTCCAGGCCGGGCAGCGCCTCACCGTCGTCTGGCAAGGCAAGCCGGTGTTCATCGATCACCGCACCGACGCCGAGATCAAGGCGGCGCAGGACGTCGACATCTCGACCCTGCGCGACCCGCAAAAGGACTCCGATCGGGTCCAGGAATTCCAGGGCAAGAAGCAGACCGAGTGGCTGGTCGTGGTCGGCGTCTGCACGCATCTCGGCTGCATCCCGCTGGGCCAGAAACAGGGCGACGACCGCGGCGCCTATGGCGGCTGGTTCTGCCCGTGCCACGGCTCGGTCTACGATACCTCGGGCCGCCGCCGTGACGGGCCGGCGCCCGCCAACCTTGCGGTGCCGCCGTATGTGTTCACCTCCGCTACCGCGATCAAGATCGGCTAGGAACGCGCCATGCCCGTAACTGGAACCGGCAGGGCAAGCCGGATCATTCGCTGGGTCGACTATCGGCTGCCGTTCGTCGCCATGCTCGAGCATGAGATGAACGAGTACCCGACCCCGCGCAACCTCAATTACTGGTGGAATTTCGGCTCGCTGGCCGGGATGATCCTGGTGATCATGATCGTCAGCGGCATCGTGCTGGCGATGCATTACACGCCGGAGGCAAACCTCGCCTTCGACTCGGTCGAGCGCATCATGCGCGACGTCAATTATGGGTGGCTGATCCGCTACATCCATATGAACGGCGCGTCGATGTTCTTCCTGATCGTCTACATCCACCTGTTCCGCGGGCTCTATTACGGCTCCTACAAATATCCGCGGGAGCTGCTGTGGATGCTCGGCGTCGTCATCCTGCTGCTGATGATGGCGACGGCGTTCATGGGCTACGTGCTGCCGTGGGGGCAGATGAGCTATTGGGGCGCGACGGTGATCACCAACCTGTTCTCGGCGATCCCGGTCGTCGGACAGAAGGTCGTCACCCTGCTGTGGGGCGGGTTCGTCGTCGCCAACCCGACGCTCAACCGCTTCTTCTCGCTCCACTATCTGCTGCCGTTCGTGATCGTCGGCGTCGTCGTGCTGCACCTCGTCGCGCTGCACTCCCACGGCTCGAACAACCCGCTCGGGATCGATCACCGGGGGCCGCAGGATTCGATCCCGTTCCATCCGTACTACACGATCAAGGATCTGTTCGGCCTCTGCGTGTTTCTGATCTTCTATGCGATCATCGTGTTCTACATGCCGGACGCGCTGGGGGACGCGCAGAACTACATCCCGGCGAACTCGCTGCAGACCCCGCCCGATATTGTGCCCGAATGGTATTTCCTGCCGTTCTACGCGATCCTGCGGTCGATCACCTTCGATGTGCTCGGCATTCCCAGCAAGCTGGTTGGCGTGCTGCTGATGTTTTCGTCGATCCTGGTGCTGTTCGTGGTGCCCTGGCTCGATACCTCGCGGGTGCGCAGCGCCAGGTTTCGGCCGATCTACAAATGGGTTTTCTGGCTGCTGGTAATCGATGTCATCACGCTCGGTTATGTCGGGCATCATCCGCCGCAAGGGAGCATCGTTACCGTCGGGCAGTTTGCGACGCTTTATTATTTCGTCCACTTCCTGATCCTGTTGCCGCTGATCGGCAAGATCGAGCGCCCGCGGCCCTTGCCCACCAGCATCGGCGCGGCGGTATTGGGATCAGCGGCGGCGGGGAACGACTGAAATGAGGAAACCGGTTCTGACGCTGCTCGCCGCGGCGATGCTGCTTGCGCCTGGTCTGGCGCGGGCTGCAGACGAGCCTGCGAAATCCACCGAGCCGCCCGAGGCGCTGCGCCCGCCGCATCAGCAATGGGCCTTCGAGGGCGTCTTCGGCACCTATGACCGTGCCGCGCTGCAGCGCGGCTTCCAGGTCTACAAGGAGGTCTGCTCGGCCTGTCACCCGGTCAAGCACCTGTATTACCGGGACCTCGAGAGCATCGGCTACACCGAGGACCAGGTTAAAGGCTTTGCCGCGCAGACCCAGGTCAGCGACGGGCCGAACGATCAGGGCGACATGTTCCAGCGGCCGGCGCGGCCGTCCGACAGGATCGTCGGCCCGTTCGAGAACGACCAGAAGGCGCGGGTCGCGAATAACGGCGCTCTGCCACCCGACCTGTCGCTGATCATCAAGGCGCGCGAGCACGGCCCGGACTACGTCTACGCCCTGCTCACCGGCTTCAAGGACCCGCCGGCCGACTTCAAGCTGACCAACGGGATGAACTACAACCCGTATTTCCCGGGCCACCAGATCGCGATGCCGCCCCCGCTGATCCAGGACGGGCAGCTCACTTACGCCGACGGCACCAAGGCTACCGTGCCGCAGATGGCGCAGGACGTCGTCGCCTTCCTGTCGTGGGCGTCCGAGCCGAACCTTGACGAGCGGCACCGCATGGGAGCGAAGGTGATCCTGTTTCTGATCATCGCGGCCGGGCTGTTCTACGCAGCGAAGCGAAAGATCTGGGCCGCCATTCACTAGCCGGAGCTGCCAGCCGGCTGCTGCAACGGTGCGGGACATGCCTCGAGACGCAATGTTGCGTGCCCCGCGGTATGACGGGAATTTTTGACGGCATAAAAACACTTCGTCATGCTGGACCGCCCGCGAAGCGGGGGGCTTGAGGGACGCGCGATTGACGACACCCGTCATAGGCATCATCGGCGGGAGCGGGCTGTACGAAATCGACGGGCTCGCCGACATCGCTTGGCGGCGAGTGGCGAGCCCGTTCGGCGAGACCTCGGACGAATTCTGCTTCGGTACGCTCGGCGGGCAGCCGGTGGTGTTTCTGCCGCGGCACGGGCGCGGCCATCCCCTGCCGCCCTCGGGCATCAATTTCCGCGCCAATATCGACGCGCTGAAGCGCTGCGGCGTCAGCGACATCGTCTCGCTGTCCGCGGTCGGCAGCCTGCGCGAGGATTTTGCCCCCGGCGATTTCGTGCTGGTCGACCAGTTCATCGACCGCACCTTTGCCCGCGAGAAAAGCTTTTTCGGGCCCGGCTGCGTCGCCCATGTGTCGATGGCGTACCCGGTCTGCGGCCGGGTCGGCGATGCGCTGGCCGCCGCCGGCGGCGTTGCGGGCATCGCGGTGAAGCGCGGCGGCACCTATATCGTGATGGAGGGGCCGCAATTCTCGACGCTGGCGGAAAGCGAGCTGTATCGCTCGTGGCGCTGCGACGTGATCGGCATGACCAACATGCCGGAAGCCAAGCTCGCCCGCGAGGCCGAGATCTGCTACGCGACGGTGGCGATGGTGACCGATTACGATTGCTGGCATCCCGGGCACGACGCCGTCACCGTCGACATGATCGTCGGGATGCTGCTCGCCAATGCCGAAAAGGCCAAGGCGCTGGTGAAAAGCGTGGTGCCGATCCTGTCGCGCCACGAGGGCCCCTGCCGCCAGGGGTGTCATCACGCGCTCGACCGGGCGCTGATCACCGCGCCCGCGGCCCGTGACCCGGCGCTCGTCGCCCGGCTCGACGCGATTGCCGGTCGGGTGTTGCAGGCCAAGGGCTAAGGCGCGGCAATGAACGTCAATGGCCGCCCGATGCGCACGATCTGGCTCGCTGAGGACGGAGGCGGCGTCGAGATCATCGACCAGCGCCTGCTGCCGCACGAGCTGGTTGTCGCCCGCTTGCAGACGCTTGACGACGCGGCGCGCGCGATCCGCGACATGGCGGTGCGGGGCGCGCCGCTGATCGGCGCGACCGCGGCGTACGGGGTAGCCCTCGGCGCTGCTGCCGATGCGTCCGATGATGGGATCGCCCTTGCAATCGACAGTCTTGCGGCGACGCGACCGACCGCGGTCAACCTGCACTGGGCGCTGGAGGCGATGCGTCAGGCCCTGGCGCCGCTGCCGCCGCGGCGCCGGCATGAAGCGGCGCTCGCGAAAGCCGCCGAGATCGCCGAGGAAGACGTCGCGATCAACCGCGCCATCGGTGAGCACGGCCTTCCCCT
>DASQGR010000078.1:0-4181 GCA_035632515.1 Allostellaceae bacterium
CAGCGGTTCGATTCCGCTTCCGGCCTCCAGAATTTCTCCAAATAATTGCACGGATCACGGCGATCTCTCCGAGAGCAGACCGCCGTGGAAAGCGGGTTAGCCGACGCGGTTGCCGGCTGCGCACCGCAGGGGCGACATAAGGATAATGCCCATCATGACAACAGCACCCCACGCGCCCGGCATGCCGGAGCATTTCGGCATCCGCATCACCAGCGCCGACAAGGACAAGCTGGTCGGCGAAATCGACGCCGATCACCGGCATCTCAACCGCGGCGGGCATGTGCACGGCGGCGCGCTGGCGGCGTTTGCCGACGATCTCGGCGGCGCTTTGGCGGGGCTCAACGTCGCGCCGGGCTTTCGCACCACGACGGTCGAATCGAAGATCAACATTTTGCGCGCATGCGCGCCCGGGCGGCTTACCGCCGTTTCGGTGCCGGTGCATGTCGGCCGGCGAACGATTGTTCTGCAGACCTCGATCTACCGGTCGGACGGAAAGCTCGCCGCGATGATGACGCAAACACAGATGGTGCTCCCGCGGGAGCCGGCAGCCTCCGAAGGCGGCGCCGCTTAAGCCTGCCGCTGCCCGGGAACTCGCCGCTTCGGCCGGCTCCGCCCCTTATCCCTCCGCCGCCGGGGACGCCAAGCCGTCGGGGGGCCAGATCGTGACACCCTCCGCCAGCGGAATGCGCAGGTTCCGAAACAGCATCGAAAACATCATCCAGTTGCCCATGGCGATGATGAACTCCACCTGCTGTCCGGGGTCGGTGACATGCGCTGCCACCGCGGCCCAGGCGGCGTCCGAAATGGATTTGCCGGCGAGACATTCGTCGGTGGCGGTCAGGATCGCTTTATCCGCGGGGCTCAGCCGGTCGGAATTCCGCCAGTCCCGCACGGCCAGGATGTCCTCGGGCGGAATTCCCGCCGTGGTCGCTACCCGCCAGTGCTGCGTCCACTCGTAAGCGGAGCCGGTGACCCAGCCGATCCGCATGATCATGAGTTCGCGCAGCCGGGTGTCGAACTTGTTATTCTCCAGCAACTGCATCAACTGGCTGAAGGCCACCCGGGCCACACCGGGGTTGTTGGCGACCACACGAAACGCCTCGCTCTGGGTGCGCCGCGCGGGCATCCCCATCGCCTCGCCGAGATCGCGGGCACGGTCCAGCGATACCATTGGCACGCGTAAGGTCATCCCGCCTCTCCCCTTGCCGTTTTCCGGATTGTGCTCGGGCGAGCGGGAGTTGCGCAATACCGGCCTGCCAGAGGCCTCGATCGCGCGCCTTTGCGTGGCGGTTGCAGCGGGAATTGCGCCGCGACCGCTTAGTCCGGATTTCGCGGCGGCAACTCGGGGACTCGGCCGTCCCCGGTGTCGAACAGGTCGTGGCGCGGCGGCAGTTTTTCGAGCGCGCGCTCGCTTTCGCGATCCTGAACGCGCGGGTCGATCTGCTCGAGGGTGACGATCGGCTCGGCTCCCGAGACACCGCCCTGCGGCACCGAGACATCGACGATCCGAGCCGAGATTTCGTGCCCTTGATGGGTAAAGCTCACGATCACCCCGGGCTGCGCCTGCCCGCCTTCGAACATCACCCCGTCTTCGATCCGCTCCAGCACCAATTCGTCGCCGGCTCGTCTCGCCAGATTGACAATCATTGCCCAAACCCTTTTGGCCCAAACCCTTTTGCTGCCCTGGCGGAGGGGCTGCTGCTAATCCCGGTCCGTCGGCCCCGTGTGCTGGCCGGCCGCCAGTTCTTCGTAGAGCAGCGCGATCTGATTGAGTTGCTCGATGACCTTCTTGTCGGTCATCGCGGCCGCGTATCGCCGCGCCCGCGCGGCCTCTTCCCGGAAGAGCGCAGCATCGGTCGGGACCGTGCCCGGTATCGGATCGCCGCTCATAAACGTTGAACGCTCCGGTAGCGGCATGGTTCCGACAATCGCGGGGCGCCGGAGACATAATTCCGACTTCCGCTTGCCGCCTTCCCGCCCCTAAGCTTGGCCTGCACCGGCATCGATGAAGCAGCACGAGCGATGATGCCATCGGACGACATGACCGGGCAGACGATCCTGCTCGATCGAGGACTGGGCCTGCAAACATGACTTACCGGGTCGAAATTCAGCGCGACGAGACCGTCCCCACCGGGGGCGTCACGGTCGAGATCACTCTGTTCACCGACCGCACGCCGGAAACCAACGAGGCCGGGTATCGGCGGCTCATCCGCATCCCGCGCAGTGTGTGGAAGACCCGGATGTACTTCGCCGGCGATTTCGAGTCGTTGCGCGAGGCGCTGGATGCGGTCGAGGCGGCCTATCCCGATATCGATCGCATCCGCTGTTACGAGTGGTCGAACGACGACGAAACCCCGGTCGAAATGGCAATTCTGGCCCGATCGGAGGGCAAATGGGCGCCCTTGCCGTCAGGCTGATGCCGGAAGCGAGCGCGCCTATCGCTCGAACGCGGCGAACACGGCTCCGAGCCCGGTCATCTGGTCGCCGTCGGGCGAGAGCGGCACCAGCACGGGCGTGGTGATCCCGGCGGCGCGCCACGCCTCGACCCCCTCGCGGATGCGCGACGCCGGCCCGTAGAGCGTGCAGTCGGCGAGCCACTTGTCGGTCAGCAGCCTGGGCAGCTCGCCGGTGCGACCTGCGGCGCAAAGGGCCTCGGCATCGTTCATCTCCTCGACATAGCCGGCTTCCTTCCAGTAGTTGCGGTAGTTCGGCATTGCCCAGTAATGCGCCATCGTCTTGCGCAGCACCGCCTTGGCCTCTTCGACATCGTCGCTGACGCAGGTGCGGATGCGGTTGCCGATAAAGAAATTGGGGTCGCCGCGCTTCGCCGCAGGAAGCACCGCCAGCGACTCGGCCATATGCGCGCGGCTGCCGTTGGCGAAGACGAGGCCGTCGCCGATCTCGGCCGATAGCGCGATCATCCGCTTGCGCAGCGTGGCGAGGATGACGGGCGGCAGCGGGCCATAGGCCGTCTGCGCCTTGAATTTCTCGACAAAGGCGCGGGTATCGCCGAGCGGCTTCCCCGGCTGCACCTCCAGACGCACATAGGTCGGCGCATGGGCGATGCCGATGCCGAACTGGAACCGGCCGCCCGAAACCTCGTGCAGATAGGCGGCATTCTGCGCGAACTCGTCGATCGACTGGGCGTAGATCGGCGCGATCGCGGTGGCGAAGGGGATGCGCTCCGTGGCAAAAGCGAGCCCGACGCTTTGCGACATGTTGCCGAACGAGCTCGAAATCGAGATTCCGGCAAAGCCGCGCCGCTCGATCTCGCGGGCGGTGTCGAGCGTGGCCCGCCGCCGCCCCGGCTCGGCGATCAGGTTGAGGGCAGGCAATGGCGTCGGCATCGGCTTCGTCTCCGTCTCGACCAATGGGACGGCAATCATAGCCGGCCGTGGCGGCGTGCGCTTGTCTTGCCGCTTTTCTGTGCCCATGCTCGCCGACGATGAGCGGATTTTGCGACGAAGCCTGGCAGCGCACGGCCGATCTGCGCGCCGCGATCCACCAGCTGCCGTTCAACACCGAGCTGGCGGCGGGCATGCTCGCCCGCGACCGCTTTCGCTTCTACATTCTGCAGGACGCGATCTATCTCGGTCAGTTCGCTCGCGTGCTGGCCATCGCCGCCGCCAGGGCGCCCGACGCCGCGACCTTGCAGAATTTTGCCCATGCCGCGCTGGGCGCCGTCACCGTCGAGCAGGCGCTGCACGAGCGCTATCTCGCCGAATTCGGCATCGAGCCGGCAGCCGCCGCACGCGCCGAAGCGGCACCCGATTGCCTTGCCTATACAAGCTTTCTACTCGCCGCCGCCTATCACGAGCCGTGGGAGGTGCTGGTGGCGGCGCTGCTGCCGTGCTTTCGCATCTACTGGGAAATCGGCTGCGCCATTGCCGGCACTGCAGCGCCCGGCAATCCGTACCGGGCCTGGATCGACACCTATGCCGATCCGCGCTTTGGCGAGGCGGTGCGCATGGTCATGGCAATCGTCGACCGGGCCGCCGCCGCTGCGCCCGCGACCACCCGCGATCGCATGATCGAAGCCCATCGCCGGGCCACCCAATATGAATACCTTTTCTGGGACGGCGCCTATCGGCTGCGCGCCTGGCCGCTGGCCGGTTCCGCACAGGCTTGACCCCCGGCAACCGGCGCGCCTATATGCTGGCCCTTGATCCCCGGTAGCTCAG
>DASQGR010000079.1:0-7456 GCA_035632515.1 Allostellaceae bacterium
CTACGTCTTCCGCTTCTTCTTCCAGATCAGATGTAGCAGTTTCAAGATAGGCATTATAAGCATCTCGCTCCGTTACTTCCATCTTCGCCGAATTCAGGGATAGTCCTTCATTTATTCCCAATTGTTCAGCCAGAAACCCGAGCGCGTCATATGGATGATCGCTAGTTGTCAGGAAAATTCGGAAGTCGTCCACAAAGCGAGTTGCTCTGAGACCTCTATCCCGCAAGGCTTGGTCCGTATCCGCCAATGCTAACTCGGCAAGGAGCCGGGCCGCGCTCCCACCTACCGGCAGCCCGAAGGACTGTTTCGCTCGAATGATGCCGATGTGCTTTTTGATGAACCGAGATGCACCGTGTTTTGGCGCAACCTCATCGAGCAGATTATCCAGTCGGTGAAAGTTAATTCGCGAGTAATAGTCAGAGATATCGGTGCTTACTACGTGCATAAAACTCGGATCACCTGACAATAACTCTCGTTGCCGATGCAGCCAGTCTTTGTACGTCCGGTCCTTTCGGAATAGCTGTCCTGCTGAGCTATCTGGCGCGAAGCGGTACGAGAATGAGCGAACTTGAGAAACGGGCTGTCGTCTGCCCTCTATTTTGTTTCCTATCTCGATCACGCACGCCAGAATTAGCAGCGTGTCCAGCGCTGACAGTTGATGCGCGATCCGAAAGCTGTATCGCGCCTTTGGTGCCAGGGCCTCGATCGCGCCCGCCGGCATGTAGTTGTCGAGGTCCAGCTTGGCGAGTTCTTCGACTACGGCCTTCTCTTGATCCGCCAGAAACGCCAACTCCGGCAGATGCGGGAAAATGTCGGTGTCGCCGTATCGGACTAGATGCCTTACAGCGAGTTCCAAGGATTGCTGGCTGACACGATAAGCCATTCGGCACATATGCGCCGGAGAACGGCGCCGTTACCAGCGTTAGTTGCAGCTATGGATAGCGAAAGAGCGCATTCCGGCCGGCAGCTCGCAATGACGCCCGCGGCCTCAATTATCCCCCATCCGCAGCGCGGCGATGAAGGTGGATTGGGGGATGTCGCCCTGGCCGAACTGGCGCATCCGCTTTGCCCTCTTTGCTTTTTCCGGATAATGCCGATATCCGTTGCGGATCGAGAGAGCGACCATGTCGGGCAGCCAAATGGACAATCTGCTTCGCTACACCGCCGTATTCGAGCCCGCCGAAGAGGGCGGATATATCGTTACCTTCCCGGCTATCCCTGGCTTGGCGACCCAGGGCGAAACGCTGGTTGAGGCGCGGGCGATGGCGGCTGATTGCCTTCGCGCCTATCTCGAGTCGCTACGCAAAGACGGCGAAGCGCTGCCCTACGAGGCTCCGGAGGGGCCGATAACCGAGATGCTGACCGTCGAACTCGCCAGCGCATGACCGATCTGCCATCGGTCAACGCTGCACGGCTGATCCGGGCGTTGCAGCGGGCGGGCTTTTTTGTTCATCACGCGACCGGCGGCCACTACGTTCTGAAGCATGCCGACCGCCCCGCCGTCCGCATTGTCGTGCCGTTTCATGGAAGCGCCGACGTGAAGCGTGGCATCCTGCGTTCGATCCTCCGCCAAGCTGGCCTCTCCGCAGAGGACCTGATCAGGCTGCTTTGAGGGAAATCAGTTATCCCCCATCCTCAAGGCCGCGATGAAGGCGCTCTGCGGGATGTCGACCTGGCCGAACTGGCGCATCTTCTTTTTGCCTTCCTTCTGCTTTTCGAGAAGTTTGCGTTTGCGGGTCACGTCGCCGCCGTAGCATTTGGCGAGCACGTCCTTGCGCAGCGCCTTGACGGTTTCTCTCGCAATAACACGACCGCCGATCGCTGCCTGGATGGCGATCTGGAACAATTGCCGCGGGATCAGATCCTTCAGCCGCTCGCACAGGGCGCGGCCGCGGCGCTCGGCTTGGCTGCGGTGGACGATCAGGCTCAGCGCATCGACCGGCTCGCCGTTGACCAGGATGTTGAGCAGCACCAAATCGCTCTCGGCATAGCCGTCGAGCTGGTAGTCGAAGCTGGCGTAGCCGCGGCTGACCGATTTCAGCCGGTCGTAGGAATCGAACACGACCTCGTTGAGCGGCAGGCGGTAGACCACCATCGCCCGGTTGCCGGCATAGGTGAGGTCGAGCTGCGACCCGCGCCGCTCCTCGCACAGCGCCAGCACCTGGCCCAGATAGTCGTCCGGCACCATCACCGTCGCCTTGATCCACGGCTCCTCGATGTGGTCGATCTTGACCGGGTCGGGCATGTCGGCGGGGTTGTGCAGCAAGAGGACGCGGTTGTTGGTCTGGTGCACCCGGTAGACCACCGACGGCGCCGTGGTGATCAGGTCGAGGTCGAATTCGCGCGACAGCCGCTCCTGGATGATTTCGAGGTGCAGCAGCCCCAGAAACCCGCAGCGGAAGCCGAAGCCGAGCGCCGCCGAGGTCTCCGGCTCGTATTCGAAGCTGGCGTCGTTGAGCCGCAGCTTGGCCAGGCTCTCGCGCAGATGCTCGTAATCGGCGGAATCGACCGGGAACAGGCCGCAGAACACCACCGGCTGCACCGGCTGGAACCCCGCCAGCGGCGCGGCGGCGGGGCGGCGGTCTTCGGTGATCGTGTCGCCGACCCGGCAGTCGGCGACGGTCTTGATCCCGGCGGTGATGAAGCCGATCTCGCCGGGGCCCAGCGCCGGCACCGCGACGCCTTTCGGGGTGAATACGCCGACCCGCTCGACCTGGTGCGCGGCGCCCGTCGCCATCAGGCGGATCTTCTGGCCCGGCAGGAGACTGCCGTCCTTGACCCGCACCAGGATGACGACGCCGAGATAGGGGTCGTACCAGCTGTCGACCAGCAGCGCCTTCAATGGCGCGTCGGGATCGCCCTGCGGCGGCGGCAGCCGGGTCACCAGCGCCTCCAGCACCCCCTCGATGTTGAGCCCGGTCTTGGCCGAGATCAGCACCGCATCGGAGGCGTCGAGGCCGATCACATCCTCGATCTGCTCACGGACCCGGTCGGGCTCCGCCGCCGGCAGGTCGATCTTGTTGAGCACCGGCACGATCTCGTGCCCGGCGGCGACCGCCTGATAGACATTGGCGAGGGTCTGCGCCTCGACCCCCTGGCTGGCGTCGACCACCAGGAGCGAACCTTCGCACGCCGCCAGCGAGCGGCTGACCTCATAGGCGAAATCGACGTGGCCCGGCGTGTCCATCAGGTTGAGGACGTAGTCCTCGCCGTCCTTGGCCCGGTAGTTGAGCCGCACCGCCTGCGCCTTGATGGTGATGCCGCGCTCGCGCTCCAGTTCCATCGTGTCGAGCACCTGCTCGCGCATCTCGCGCGCCTCGAGCCCGCCGCAGGTCTGGATCAGCCGATCGGCCAAGGTCGACTTGCCGTGGTCGATATGCGCGATGATCGCGAAATTGCGGATGTGGCTGAGCGAGGTCATGCGAAACCCAACATAAGGTCGAGATGTTGCCGGATCAACGCGGGCGGGTTGGCATTTCGCCGAGCAGCCTCGCAAAGCCGCCCGGCAAGCGGCAACCCTCAGCTTCCCGGCAGTTTGTGCGCTTCGGGAATGAACATTTCCTGCCATGAGGCCGGCTCGTGCTTGAGCCGCCCGGTCTGGTGCAGGAAGCGGACGAGGTTGAGCAGGCCGGACGGCGCGGCAGAGAATCCCATATCGGGATCGCCGAGCATATCGGTCAATTCCTCGACCCCCAGGTTCTCGTCCTTGGCGGCTTTCGTGTAAATTTCGGCGGCGACGCCAGGATTGCGCCTGATGAAGTCGTCGGCCTCCTCGATCGCGGCCATGACCGCCGCGCACAGCCGCGCGTTGTCGTCGCGGAACCGCGCGCTGGCGACAATCACGCCGATGCTGTGCGGCCCAGCGATGTCGAACGAATCCATCACCCGGTGCACCGTCGGATCGGCGCGCTCCTCGTCGGAATAGGGCAGGCGCGCGAAATCGGCGTCGATCCCGTCCGTGCCGCTGCGCAACGCCGCGACCGCTGCGCTGTCGGCGCGGGCGACGGTGAACCGGTCAAGCTTGGCGTAGCTGGGGATTCCCCACTCCAGCGCGGCCGCCATCTCCAACATCACCGCCGGCAGCGAAACTTTAGGTGCGGGGACGGCGATGCGGTCCTTTTCGGTGAAATCGCGGATCGTCGCGATTGCCGGGTTGCGGGTCAGGAGCAGATAGGGCATCCGCGCCAAGGCGGCCAGCGCCTTTATTTCCTGCGGGGTGCCGACCCGCTCGTCCCAGGCCGCGGCAAACCCGGCCAGGTCGGGGTCGGCGACAATGTCGGCCCTGCCCGCCGCGACCATGTCGATCGGGTTGCCGCTGGCGAGCGGCAGCCACTGCACGGTAACCGTTCCGAGGTTGCGCGCCTGCGCCTGTTTCTCGATCAGATGGTCGCGTTCGGCGACGATCAGCGCCAGGGCGGTCAGGTCGACCGGCCGCCCGATCCGCACGGTCATGTCGGCCGCGGCCGGGCGGGCCAGCGCCGTCAGGCCGAGCAGCAGCACGCCTGCAAATGCCGCCACCCGGCGCCCCATCATCTCGGCCTGTCTCGCCATCCGTTTCGCAGTATATGCTCGCTTGGCCATTTCGCGGCGATACGTTGGGCGAACCAGGGAGGACGTCATGGCCGGGCTGCTCGAAGGCAAATCGGCATTGGTCACCGGCGGCGGCGGGGGCATCGGCCGCGCCACCGCGCTGGCCTTTGCCCGCGAGGGCGCGCGCGTGGCCGTCGCCGATTACGCCGCCGCCGCCGCGGCGGAGACCGTTGCCCAGATCAACGCCGGCGGCGGCCAGGCGATCACTCTGACCGGCGACGTCACCCGCGCCGAGGTGGTCGACTCGATGATCGGCGACACCGTCGTCGCTTTTGGCCGCCTCGACTGCGCCTTCAACAATGCCGGCATCGCGCCCTATCAGGTCGATGCCAGCGGCAAGAAAACCGCGGAATGGTCGGAGGAGTCGTTCGACCGGATGATCGCGGTCAATCTGAAAAGCGTCTGGCTGTGCATGAAGGCCGAGATCACCCAGATGCTGGCGCAAGGGGCCAACGGACAAAAGGGCGGAGCGATCGTCAACACCGGCTCGATCGCCGGGCTGATCGGGCTGGTCACCTCGTCAGCCTATGTCGCCGCCAAACATGGCGTCCTCGGCCTGACCAAGACCGCGGCGCTCGAATACGCCGATCAGAACATCCGCGTCAACGCGGTCTGCCCCGGCTTCATCAAGACGCAGATGACCGAGGACACGATGCGCCGCCGCGGCGAGGCGATCCTGTCGCACATCCCCAACGGCCGCATGGGCGCGCCGGAGGAGATCGCCGAGATGGTGGTGTGGCTCTGCTCCGAGCGGGCCAGCTACGTCACCGGCGCCGCCTACAATGTCGATGGCGGCTGGATGGCGGTGTAATTGTCATTGCGAGCGAAGCGACGCAATCTCACGCCGTATGGCGCTCATCCCAACGGGATTGCCCCGTCGCGCGATGCGCTCCTCGCAATGACGAGCTGAAGGAAGGAAAGCACCATGGCAGGACGGTCGGAGGGGCGGGTCGCCCTCGTCACCGGCGGCGCGCGCGGCATCGGCGAGGCGACCGCCGAGCGCTTGGCCGAGGACGGCGCCGCGGTGGCGCTGTGCGATCTCGATCTGGCCGCCGCCGAGGCGACCGCGGCTCGCATCGCGGCGCGCACGGGGGTCAAGGCGATCGGCATCAAGGCCAATGTCGCCGTCGCCGACGAGGTCGAGCGCATGGTCGAGGAGGTGGCCTTGCGGCTCGGCTCGGTCGACATCCTCGTCAACAATGCCGGCATCACCCGCGACAACCTCATCCACAAGATGAGCGAGGACGATTGGGATGCGGTCGCCGGGGTGCATCTGCGCGGTGCGTTCCTGTGCTCGCGCGCGGCGCAGCGCGAGATGGTCAAGCGCAACTGGGGGCGGATCGTCAATCTGTCGTCGGTGTCGGCGCTCGGCAATCGCGGCCAGACCAACTACTCGGCCGCCAAGGCGGGATTGCAGGGCATGGCCAAGACCCTGGCGATCGAGCTCGGCCGCTACGGCATCACCGCCAACGCGGTGGCCCCCGGCTTTATCGACAGCGAGATGACCCGGGCGACCGCGATCCGCCTCGGCCGCGACCCCGAAGAGTGGAAGGAGGAGCGCGCCCGCGAGATCCCGCTGCGCCGCGCTGGGGTGCCGCGCGATGTCGCCAATCTGATCGCCTTTCTGTGCAGCGACGAGGCATCGTTCATCTCCGGCCAAGTGATCTACATCGCCGGCGGCCCGCGGGGGTGACGGCTAACAGGTAGCAGAGGCTGCGGGCATGCCCGATGCGCTGCAATACGATTTCCTGACTCTCGGCGAGACCCTTCTGCGCCTGTCGCCGCCGGGGATGCAGCGGCTCGACCAGGCGGCGCAATTCGAGGTCGGGGTTGGCGGCAGCGAGCTGAATGTGGCTTGCCTGCTGGCGCGGGTCGGCCGCCGTACCGCCTGGGTATCGCGCCTGCCGGAAGGGCCGCTCGGCCGCATCGTCGCGGGCGAGGCGCGCCGGCACGGGGTCGATGTCAGCCGGGTGCAGTGGGTTCCGACCGGACATGGCGCGCGCCAGGGGTTGATGTTCTTCGAGCCGGGCCCGGCGCCGCGCAACGCCCGCGTGATCTACGACCGCAAGAATTCGGCCGCCGCGGGGATGACGGTGGAGGACGCCGACTGGCCGGCGCTGGTCGCCGCCAGTGCGCGGGTGCACTTGTCCGGCATCACCCCGGCCTTGAGCGCGACCTGCCGCCGGCTGGTGCTGGAGGTCGCGGCGCTCGCCGGCCGGGCCGGAACTCCGCTCTCCTACGACCTCAACTACCGGTCGACCCTGACCGATCCGCCGGCGGCGCAGGCGGTGCTGGCGGCGGTCGCGCCGCATCTTGATCTGCTGGTGCTTGCCGAGCGCGATGCACATACGGTGCTCGGCTTTGAGGAGAGCGGCGAGCGTCTCGCCGAGGCGGTCGCTGCCCGCTACGGGTGTGCGATGGTGGCGCTGACCCGCCCGCCCGACACCGACACCGGCGACATATTCCTGGCGCGCGGCACGCTGCGCTACGCGCCGCGTTATCCGGTCGAGATCGTCGACCGCATCGGCGCCGGTGACTCGTTTGTCGGCGGGCTGATCCACGGACTGCTCGACGGCGACCCCGACCGGGCGATCCGGCTGGCCGCCTATGCCGCCGCGATCGGCCTTGCGACCCCGGGCGACATCAACTATTTCGGCGCCGAGGACCTCGTCGCCTTCGAGGCCGACCTGACCGGACGGTTGGTTCGCTAGGGTCACGATCTATTTAGGCGATTATGCCCTACTTGACTAATGGCTCTAGGCATGGCATTCTCTCCCCTGTCGAACCGGAGAGCCGAGATGGCCCGCGCCAAGCAGCCCAAGCAAATTCCTCAGATGACTATCGCCGAATGGGAAGAGGCTTTCCC
>DASQGR010000080.1:0-5763 GCA_035632515.1 Allostellaceae bacterium
TTGACGACGCGGCCGTCCTTTACGTCGAGGCACGGGATGACGCGCATCTTCAGCATGGCGATACCCCCTGGGCGCCCTCCCTTACCAGGCGGAGCGCGGCCGCCGGGTCGATGCGGCCGTCATAGAGCGCACGACCGACGATCGCGCCGGCGATGCCATCCTGTTCGCGGGCGAGGAGCGCGGCGATATCGGCGATCGAGGCGACCCCGCCCGAGGCGATGACGGGAATGCCGACTTCCCGGGCAAATCCGGCGATGGCGTCGGCGTCGATGCCGATAAGCGCGCCGTCGCGCGAGATGTCGGTGACGACGATCGCGGCGACCCCGGCATCGGCGAAGCGATGCGCCAGCTCGACGATGCCGATCTCGCTGGTCTCGGCCCAGCCTTCGACCGCGACCTTGCCGTCGCGTCCGTCGATGCCGACGACGATGCGGCCGGGATAATCCTTCGCCGCCTGCCGCACCAGTTCGGGATCGCGCAGTGCCGCGGTGCCGAGCACCACCCGGTCGATGCCAAGATCGAGCCAGTAATCGATCGCCGCGCGATCGCGGATGCCGCCGCCGAGCTCGATCCTCATGTCCACGGCGCCGCGGATCGCCCGCACCGCCTCGCCATTGACCGAGGCGCCGGCAAAGGCGCCGTCGAGATCGACGACATGCAGCCAGCCAAACCCGAGCATGGCGAAATCGCGCGCCTGCGCCGCCGGGTCGTGGTGGAACACGGTCGCGCTCGCCATCTCGCCGCGCACCAGGCGCACGCACTCGCCGCCTTTGAGGTCGATCGCCGGCAGCAGGATCATGGCGCGGCTCAACCCTGTTCGTCGTCATTCCCGCGAAAGCGGGAATCCAGGGCAGGCGACGGAACGGTCGCCGCGGGACACCCGCCGGCGCGGGAGTGACGAATTTTGAACGCGATCACCCTCTGATCCTACTCGTCGAGGCGCTTGTAGTAGTAGTGGCCGGGCACAGTCTCGCCATCGACCCGGGCATAGACCGGATGCGTGCCCCAGCGCCGGTAATTGAGCCCCTCATATAGGCTGATGGCGGCGCGCTGGGTGGCGCGCAGGTCGAGGTTGAGCACGACTAGGCCCAATTCCTCGCGCGCCAGCCGCTCGATCTCGAGGATGATCCCGCGCGCCAGCCCATGCCCGCGCGCCCAAGGCGCGACAAAGGCGGCGGTGACCGTGCCGCCGAAGGCCTGCGCCTCATTGTTGCGCGGCGCCTTCGACAGTTGCGCCGAGCCGGCAATGACGCCGGCGAGGCGGCCGACGACCAGCCGCCGGTCCGGGATCAGCAATACGCCCTTCCAGTAATTCTCCAGCACCTGCCGCGGCGGCGGCTTGAGCCAGCCGAACCCGCCGCCCTCGACAATCGCCGCCTCGGTGGCCTCGCAAAGGTCGTCGAGGTCGGTGCCCGTGTACTGGGTCAGGCGCTCGACCCAGACATTGCCGGCCGGCTGGCGTCCGCTCACGGCCGCCACCGCAGGAAATTGGCGATGAGGCGCAGCCCGGCAGCCTGGCTCTTTTCGGGGTGGAACTGCGTGCCCACCATGTTGTCGCGGCCGATCGCGGCGGTGAGCGGGCCGGCATAGTCGGTGGTCGCGAGCAAATCGTCGGGCTTGCTCACGGCGAACTGGTAGCCGTGCACGAAATAGACATGGGTGCCCGCCGGAAGCCCCGCCAGCACCGGGTGCTCGCGCCGCGGCTGCAGCTCGTTCCAGCCCATATGCGGGATTTTCAACGCCGGATCCGCGGGCTCGATCGGCACCACCTCGCCGTCGATCCAGCCGAGCCCGTCGACGGTCTCGAACTCGCGTCCGCGCTCGGCCATCAGCTGCATGCCGACGCAGATGCCGAGAAACGGCCGGCCGCGGCCGATCACCGCCTCGACCAGGGCCGCTTCGAGGCCGGGCACGGCGGCCAGCCCGCGCCGGCAATCGGCAAAGGCGCCGACCCCGGGCAGCACGATGCGCTCGGCCGCGGCGACGTGCTCCGGCCGGCTGCTGACGACGATCTCGTGGCGGTTGCCGAGCCCGGCGGCGGCGTACTCGAACGCCTTCGCTGCCGAGCGCAGATTGCCCGAGCCGTAATCGATGATTACGGTCAGCATTCGATACTTACCGCTGGGCTCAACATTTGAGGCTGCCGCTCAACGTCCCCTTGGTCGAGGGCACCGCCCCGGCGCGGCGCGGGTCGATCTCGACTGCCTGGCGCAAGGCGCGCGCCAAACCCTTGAAGCATGATTCGACGATGTGGTGGTTGTTCTCGCCGTAGACATTCTCGACGTGCAGGGTCACCCCGGCCGATTGGGCAAAGGCCTGGAACCATTCCTTGAACAGCTCGGTGTCCATTTCGCCGAGCTTGGGCCGTGAGAAATTCACCTTCCACACCAGATAGGGCCGGTTCGACGCGTCGAGGCTGACCCGGGTCAGGGTTTCGTCCATCGGGATCATCGCCGAGCCGTAGCGCTGGATGCCGGCACGGTCGCCGAGGGCCTTGGACACCGCCTCGCCGATCACGTAGCCGGTATCCTCGGTGGTGTGATGAAAATCGATGTGCAGGTCGCCCTTGGCCTTGAGGGCGATGTCGCAAAGGCTGTGGCGGGCGAGCTGCTCCAGCATGTGGTCGAGAAACCCGATGCCGGTCGCGATCTCGCTGGCGCCGGTACCGTCGAGATCGACGCGGCCCTTGATCCGGGTTTCCTTGGTGTTGCGTTCGACCGTCGCGACGCGCACCGCGCTCTCCTGTCCCCGATGTTTGGCCTGTTCCCGATGTTTGGGGCGACACGCCGTTCTCCACCGGCTGTCGCGGGGTTCTTTTAACAAGAACCGGCCCCGCTTGCCACTGTCGCCGGGGTCAACCCGAAGAACCCTGTTTTGCGCGTCACCCGTCGATAAACCGGGCGAGCAAACGGTTTACCTCGGCTGATTTCTCCATCTGCGGCAGGTGGCCGGCATTGTCGAGGATGTGAACCGGCACCTTGCCTTGCAAGGCCTCGGCATGGGCGACCGGGATGATGCGGTCGTCGCGGCCCCAGATGACCTGTACCGGCATCGTCAGGCTCGGCACCAGCGCGGCGAGGCCGGTGCGCTGCCGGCCGTCGGGGAACCATTCGGCGGCGATCGCGGTCAACGCGGCGCCGACGCCGTCGAGCCGCTTGTAGCGCAGCACATCCTCGACCATCTGGCGGCTGATGAGATCGGGGTCGTGAACCAGCAGGCGCAGCACCTCCTGCGCCTCGCGCCGCCGCTCCATCCTGACGAAGCCGTCGATGAAGGCGGCATTGATTTCCTCGCCCAACTCGGCCGAGGCGATCAGGCTCAGGCTAGCGACCCGATCGGACTGCCAGGTGGCGAAATGCAGGGCGATGGCGCCGCCCATCGAGTGTCCGACCAGATGCATCCGGTCGATGCCGAGCGCGGCCAGCGCCCGGTCTATGTCGGCGGCAAAGCTCGAGCCGTCGAGGGGCCCGCTCAGCGCCTTGGTCGAGCCGCCATGCCCGGGCAGGTCGAGGGCGATCGTGCGGTGCCGCTCGGCCAGCACCGGCTGGGTGAACATCCAGGCGTTGAGGTCGGCGCCAAAGCCGTGGACGAAGACGACCGGCGGGCCGTCACCGCTGCCGAGATCGAGACAGCGCAGGCGATAGTTGCCGGCGGCGACCTCTTGGGGCGCCGGGGCCTCGCTCTCGGCCTCCCCGCCCTCCGCCGCTTCCGGGGTGACGAACCCGGCGACGAACGCATCGATGTCGGCTTCGGCGACCTCTTGCGGGGCCACCACTGCGAGCAGCCCGCCGATCGGCAAGACCGCGCCTTCCCGGGCGACGATGCGGCGCAAGGTGCCGGTCTCGCCGGCCTCCATGACATTGGTGATCTTGGTGGTCTCGATTTCGAGCAGCTCGTCGCTCGCCGCGACCGCATCGCCCTCGTGCTTGAGCCAGCCGAGGATCTTCCCCTCGGTCATCGTCAGCCCCCATTTGGGCATGGTGATCGCGACGATTTGGGTCATGGGCGGCATTTCCCTAAATGCGTCCTTCGAGACTGCCGTTTCGCAGCCTCTTCAGGATGACGGGCACTTTGAGATGGCATCGCGGAACTCCGTCATCCTGAGGAGCGGGCGCCGCCCGCGTCTCGAAGGACGCACGATGCCTGACGCCGCTCACTTCCCGTACCCGTGCACCTCGCGCACCGCGGCGGCGATCTTGTCGGGGCTGGGGATGTAGAGCTTTTCGAGGTCGGGGGCGAACGGCACCGGGGTGTGCGGCGCGGTGACCCGGCGGATCGGCGCCTTGAGCGCGTCGAACGCTTTGTCGGCGACCAGCGCGGCGATGTCGGTGGCGATGCTGCAGCGCGGCGTCGCCTCGTCGACAATGACCAGCCGGCCGGTGCGCTCGACGCTCTCCAAGATCGTGTCCTCGTCAAGCGGCGAGGTGGTGCGCGGGTCGATGAGCTCGACCTCGATCCCCTCTTTCGCCAATGCCTCGGCGGCCTCGCCGGCGTAGTGCACCATGCGGGCGAGGGCGACCACGGTCACGTCGTCGCCGTCACGCACGACATTGGCCTCGCCGAACGGGATCGTATAAGGCTCGTCCGGTACCTCGGCGCGGAGGTCGTACATCAGCTTGTGCTCGCAGAAGATCACCGGGTCGTCGTCGCGGATCGCCTGGATCAAGAGGCCCTTGGCGTCATAGGCGTTCGACGGCACGACGCATTTGAGCCCCGGCACCGAGGTGAAGATGTGGTAGGGGCTCTGCGAGTGCTGGGCGGCGGCGCTGCGCCCGGCGCCGATCATCGTGCGGATGACCAGCGGGGTCTTGGCCTTGCCGCCGAACATGTAGCGGAACTTGGCGGCCTGGTTGAAGATCTGGTCGAAGCAGACGCCGAAGAAGTCGCTGAACATCAGCTCGGCGACCGGGCGCAAGCCGGTGACCGCAGCGCCGGCGGCGGCGCCCATGATCGCCGATTCGGTGATCGGCGTGTCGATCACCCGGCCCTCGCCGAACTCGCCGATGAGGCCCTTGGTGACGCCGAGCACGCCGCCATAGGCGTCGCGCTGGCCTTCGCTCCCGGCGCCTCCCGCGACGTCCTCGCCGATGACGACGATGGTCGGGTCGCGGCGCATCTCCTGGGCGAGCGCCTCGTTAAGCGCCTGGCGGATCGATTTCTGCGGCATCTGGGTGCCTCCGGAGTTCGGCTCTGGTTCATCTCGTCACTCCCGCTTGCGCGGGAAATGACGACGGAGAGGTCAGTACGACACATACACATCGCTCAGGAGCTGCGCCGGGTCGGGCGGCGCGGCGGCGCGGGCGCTGGCGACGGCACGGTCGATCAACGCGGCGATCTCCGCATCGACGGCGTCGAGCGCGTCCAATTCGAGCAGCGCCGCCTCGCTGACCCGCTTGCGGAAATGCTTCAGGCAGTCGCGGTTTTCGCGCAGGTTCCTGACCTCGTCCTTGCCGCGATAGAGCTGGGCGTCGCCGGAATGGTGGCCGTAGAAGCGGCAGGTATCGACCTCGATGACGCTGGGGCCGCCGCCGTTGCGGGCGCGCTCGATCGCTTCGTAGGCGGCCTCGTGCACCTCGAAGAAATTGTCGCCGTTGACCTTGACCGCCGGCATGCCGAACCCGGCGGCGCGGCCGGCGATGTCGCCGCTGCCGCAATGGTACGAGAAGCCGGTGCCCTCGCCGTACTGGTTGTTCTCGAACACGAAGACCGCCGGCAATTTCAGCACCACGGCCATATTGAGCGCCTCGAAGCTGGTGCCCTGGT
>DASQGR010000081.1:0-15814 GCA_035632515.1 Allostellaceae bacterium
AAGCTCAGCACCATGAACATGCTGGGCGCGGTGCCCTATGGCCCGTCGAAGGCGGCGCTCGAGATGGCGACCGAGGTGTGGGCCAAGGACGCCGAAGGCACCGGCCTGACGATCAACATCGTCAACCCGGGCGCCGGCGCCAATACCCCCGGCATGGCCGACGAGATGCGCGAGGCGAGCGCTGCGGGCCGCGTCTCGCGGCTCGTCGAGCCCGACGAAATGGTGCCGCCGATCCTCTTCGTCGCCTCGCGCGAGGCGGATCAAATCAATGGCTGGCGCTTCGATGCCAATCTGTGGAACCCGGCGCTGCTGCCGCGCGAGGCCGCCTGGCTCGCCGGCCGCCCGGCCGGGTTCGTCCTCCACCCGCACCGCGATTTGCCGTAGCCGCGACAGGAGCGCGGCCGTCTCGCCCGCATGTGGGATTAGCCTCGGTTGTCAGCAGGCGCCGGCGGCTATCTCGACCGGATCGCAGGGGGCAGGCACGGCGAGGGGGATCGGCATTGGACCGGCGGCGATGAGCTGCTCCAAGCCGGGGCTGAAGCGGTTTGCCATTACGCGGCCCGACCGTCCGACCACGCGCACCACGACGCGTTCGTTGACCTGCAATTGATGGTCTGTCGGCAGCTCGTTTTGAACGACGATGATCGGCGTCTTGCGCTCCAGCCCGAAATAGGGATCAGGCCTCAAATAAGGGTCGGGAGGATAGGTGCCTTTGTCGAGCAGCACCGTGTATTCGATCGCCGGAAGGTTCGGCGCCGAACCCTCCACAAGGACATCGACGGGCCCCGCGGAAAGGCGGGCGGCACCGACGGGTCCGCTCCCGGCGAAGTGGATGCCGGCGCTCCACGGAAAGCGCGGCACGACGGTCGCGCCGATTCCGGTCTCGTATCCGTACTCCAAGGTGGCAGGCCGCTTGTCGATCAGCGTGCCGTAAAAGAAGTGGACGGGCTGCGGCTGCTCGACCACTGTCGGGCTGTAGCCCGATTGAGCGGGCGGATAGCAGCCGGCCAGCACCGGAAGCAGCGCCAAAGCGATCGTCCGCAAAGCGAAGCGCATCATGTCTCCCCTAAATACATATACACGTTGTAGAACCTATGCCCGCGGTGGTTAAATATCGATAAATGTGGAACGCGTAAGCTTATCCGTGAGGTCGGCTAAGCGCTGGCGTTGATAGGCTGCACGGAGCAATAGGCGGGCTGGCGATGACCGAGGACGATCCGTTTCTGTGGCTCGAAGACATCGAGGGCGACAGGGCGCTCGCCTGGGTGCGCGAGCAGAATGCGCGCACCGTCGCCGCGCTCGAAGCCGATCCGCGCTACCAGGGCCTTTACGAGGCCGCGCTGAAGATCGTCACCGCGCAGGATCGCATCCCCTATCCGCGGTTTCTCGGCCACGCTCTGGCGAATTTCTGGCAAGACGAGCGCCATGTGCGCGGGCTGTGGCGGCGCACCACGCTTGCCTCGTACCGTGCCGCCGAGCCGCGTTGGGAGCCGATCCTCGACATTGATGCGCTCGCGGCCGCCGAGGGCAGGAACTGGGTGTTCCACGGCGGGGTCACTCTTCCACCCGAGGACCGGCTGTGCCTGATCGGCCTTTCCGATGGCGGCAAGGACGCCTCCGAATGGCGCGAGTTCGACACCGCCGCCGGCACCTTTATCGCGGCCGGCTTCTTCCTCCCCGAAGGCAAGCAGAGCGCGAGCTGGCTCGACGCGAACACCCTGATTGTCGCCCGCGAGTGGGGGCCGGGGACGATGACGGCGTCGGGCTATCCGTTCGTGCTGAAGCGGCTGCGCCGTGGCCAACTGCTGGAGGCGGCGGAGGAAATGTTTCGCGGCACCAAGGAGGACGTCAGCGTCCGTGCCGGCGTATTGCGCGATCCGGACGGAACCGTGCGCGGCGTGATCGCCACCCGCGCCGTCGATTTCTATCGCAGCGAGCGCTACCTGCTGAGCGAAACCGGACCGGTACGGCTGCCGTTGCCCGGCAAGGCGAGCTTTCAGGAATTCGTCGGCGGGCAGCTGGTGTTCACGCTCGAAGAAGCGTGGGAGCGTGGCGGGACGACTCATCCCGCCGGGGCCCTGGTCTCGCTCGACCTCGACGCCTGCAAAGCGGACATGGCAAAGGCCGAGCCGCTGCTGATCTACGCGCCGGGACCGCGCGAGACCATCGAGCAGGTCGCCGCCACTCGCTCGCGCCTCCTGGCGGCGGTCTACCGCAATGTCCAGGGCAGCGCGGTATCATACCGCTTCGACAACGGCGCTTGGCTGCCGGCGCCGTTAAAACTGCCGGCAAACGCCGCGGTCAGCCTGGTCGCCACCAGCGATGATGACGACGTCGCCTTTCTCGATGTCGCCGGGTTTCTCCTGCCGAACACGCTTTTCCTCGCCGACCTCGCCGCCGGCACGGCCGAGCCGGTCAAGTCGATGCCGCCGCGGTTCGATGCGTCGATCGCGACGGTCGAGCAGCACGACGCGATCTCGAAAGACGGCACCGCGATTCCCTATTTTGTCGTGCGGCCGCGCAACCTTGCCTTCGACGGCAACGCACCGACCCTGCTTTACGGCTATGGCGGGTTCCAGGTCTCGATGAACCCGAGCTATGCCGCCGCCCTGGGCCCGCTTTGGCTGGCGCGGGGCGGGGTCTACGTGCTCGCCAATATCCGCGGCGGCGGCGAGTTCGGACCCGCATGGCACCAGGCCGCGCTCAAGGAGCACCGCCAGCGCGCCTACGACGATTTCATCGCCGTCGCCGAAGACCTGCTCCGCCGCAACATCACCTCGCCGCGCCGGCTCGGCATCATGGGCGGGTCGAATGGCGGGCTGCTGATGGGGGTGATGCTGACCCAGCGGCCGGAGCTGTTCCACGCGGTCGTCATCCAGGTGCCGCTCTTGGACATGCTGCGCTACCACAAGCTGCTCGCCGGCGCATCGTGGGTCGCCGAGTACGGCGATCCCGACAATCCGGCCGAGACGCCATTCCTGCGCCGCATCTCGCCCTATCACAATCTGCGCCCCGCCACGGCCTATCCGGAGCCGTTTTTCGTCACCTCGACCAAGGACGACCGGGTGCATCCCGGCCATGCCCGCAAGATGGCCGCGAAAATGGCGACGCTTGGCCTCCCCTTCCTCTATTATGAGAATATCGACGGGGGCCACGCCGCCGCGGCCAACCTGCAGGAGCGCGCCCGGCGCTACGGCCTCGAATTCACCTACTTGATGCGGAAGCTGATGGATTGATTTGTCATCGTCATTGCGAGCGCGGCGACGCAATCTCGGACGAAACAGCCGAAACGGATCGAGATTGCTTCGTCGCCATGCTCCTGGCAATGACCGCCTGTTTTGGGAAAGGACCCGACAATGATCAGCAAATTCACCACCGTCTATGCCGGCCATATCGATTTCCCCGATCATGGACAGGATGCGACCCCGGCCAACGAGCGCCGCTTCACCAATGACGAGCTCGCCTCGGTGTTCGAGAAGTCGGAGGCGATCGCCAAGCGGATGGACGATCTCGGCTACGACATGATGTGGATGGCCGAGCACCACTTCCAGCACGAAGGCTACGAGTGCATCCCCAACATCCTGATGCTGGCGGTGCATCTCGCCCATGTGACCAGGAAGATCAAGATCGGCTGCGGCTTCAACATCACCCCGATGTGGCACCCGCTGCGCCTCGCCGAGGATTTCGCCACCGCCGACATCCTCACCAAGGGGCGCACCGTGTTCGGGGTCGGGCGCGGCTACCACACCCGCGAGGTCGAGACCTTTGGCGCGCCGATGATCGACGGCGAGGCCAATCGCGAGCTGTTCGAGGAACAGGTCGAGATCATCATGAAGGCCTTCAACAACGAGCGCTTCTCGCACAAGGGCCAGCACTACACCCTGCCGCCCGCGGTGCCGTATCGCGGCTACGATCTCAAGGAGCTGAGCCTGGTGCCGCGGCCGGTCAACATGCCGGTCGAGTGCTGGCAGCCGATCGTCAGCGCCAGCCCGCGCGGGCTCGATTTCATGGTGCGCCACAACATCAAGGGCGCCGTCGGCGGCGGCGCGGCGACGATGTCGTCCGGGCCGATCCAGGCCTATCAGGACGCTGCGCACCGCGCCGGCAAGAACTGGAAGCTCGGCGAGAACCTGACGATCGGCATCCATTTCATGGTCGGCAAGACCCGCGAGGCGGCGCTCAAGGCTCTGAAGCCGCTTTATGAAGAGCATGCCAAGATGTTCGCACCATTGGGTTTTGTTCCTGGGCTGACCCCGGCACAGGTGCAGGCGGTGGCCGGCCGCGGCGGCTGGGATGCGGCCGGGGTGCCGACGGTCGAGCATTTCGTCAATCTGGGCTCGTGGTTCGCCGGCACGCCCGACGACCTCGTCGCCCGGCTGAAGCAGATCGAGGAGAGCTATCCCGGCATGGAGCTGATGAGCCTGTCGCCGCCGCTGACGACGCCGAAGGACATCATGCTCGAACAGTTCCAGATGGTGGCCGAGGAAGTGATGCCGCATTTCCGCCCGCGTCCGGCGGTGCGCGACGCGGCGAAGTAGGAAAAGCGGCCGGTGAATGCGAGCAGAGAAGGCGTTCTTCGTCGATCTGCTCGCAAGCGGCCTTCACGATCTCAGCCCGTAATTTTTGTCGTCCTGGCACAGGTCGGGCCCCACGGTTCAGAAGCCCGGAAACATTTCAGCCGTGGATACCGGCCTTCGCCGGCATGACGGAGGTTCTTTAGCGCGCCTGCCGCGCGTGCAGCGCCATCGCGATCAGCGTCGCACCGCCATAGACGAGGTCGATCCCGACCAGCAGGCCGAGCGCCCAGGCCAGTGTGCCCGGCATTCCGCTGAGGATAATCACGGCCAGCACGAGGTCCATGACGCCGCCCAGCAGCATCCACTCCCAGCGGCCGCTCAGTTCGCGACGGTGCTCCAGCGCCATGACGATGATCAGCACGCCGTCGATCAGGAAGAACGCGATCAGCACATAGGTCAGGGTCACGACCCCCGTGACCGGGTCGAACAGCAGCACCGCGCCGGCCAGCAGCGCGACGATCCCCGACAACAGCGACCAGCCGAAACCAGGCGCTCGGCGCTGGCTGAACGAGGCGACGATCCCGGTAATTCCGCCCAACAGGAGCAGCCACCCGAGCACGATCGTCGTTGCCAGCCCCGCCAGCGGCGGCAGGATGATCGCCGCCAGGCCGAGGACAACGAGGATGATTCCCTCGATCAGGTAGGCCCGCCAATGATCGTGTACCGACTTTCTGAGCGCCGCGCCGATGTCAGAAAAATCTCCCGGCTGGTTCAGCGTCATGGCCTGTCTCCTCTCGAAACCCGTCTTCTTTTGGAAGATGGGGTCTGGTGCGTGCTCTCCGTCTCGCCTGATTGAAATAAAAAGCCCCTCCGCCTGGCGACGGAGAGGCTTTTGCGCGAGGTCTTGCGGCCTTAGCTGTGCGCCGCCTGATAGCGCGAGTTGCGCAGCACGCGGCCGGGCAGGTTGCCGGTATGGTTGCCTTCCTTCATCAGCATGCGGCCGTTGACAAAGGTGGCGTAGATGCCCTGCGCCGGCTCCTTGAAGCGCCAGCCGCCGGCCGGGAAGTCGTGGACGACAAATTCGGGCAGCGGCTTCACCGTGTCGGGGTCGAACACGGTGATGTCGGCGGTCATGCCGGGGCGCAGCAGGCCGCGGTCATAGAGCCCGAAAGTCGAGGCCGAGTCGAAGGTCAGACGGCGCACCGCCTGCTCCAGGGTCATCGCCTGCTTCTCGCGCACCCATTCCGAGAGGAGCCGGGTCGAGAAGCCGTAGCCGCCGTGGAACTGCACATGCGCCCCGCCGTCCGACAGCCCGATCAGGGCGTTCGGGTAGGTCAGGATTTGCCGCATCGCCTCTTCTTCGACGTTGTTCTCGGCCTGCATGAACACCGTCTGGAGCTTTTCTTCGACGACCAGGTCGAGGAAGGCGTCGATGATCCCCTTCTTTTGGGCATCGGCGATCTCGTGGATCGACTTCTCGATCATCCATTTGTTCTTTTCGAGCACCGGCTCGTGTACCCAGACGTAGTCGTACCAGTTTTTCGAGATCGTGCCGCCGGGGATCTCGACCTTCCACTCGATCATTTCCTCGTGCAGCTTCCGCCGGATATCCGGGTTGGCGTAGGCCACCATCTTTTCCTCGTCCGAGGAAATCAGGATCGGATGCCAGGTCGGCGAGCCGCGGAACAGCTGGGAATTGCTCATGTTGAAGGTCTGCGTCGTGCGGTTCGGCGAGCACAGCGGGTAGGCGCGGATGCCCTTGGCGGTGGTCTCGTTGACCCGCTCCATGTGGGTCTTCCACTCGCCGGGGCGACGCACGCTCTGGCCGAGGTTGTTGTAGACGACCGGTCGGCCGGTGGCCTCGGAGAGCCGCGCCATCAGCCCGTCGCGCATCTCGGCCTCGCGGCCGCCGCCCGACTGGATGATGCCGGTGCCGAGTTCGCGCAGTACGTCGGTGAGCGCGAAGATTTCCTTTTCGTCCGCCCACAGTGCCGGGATGTGCACGCCCTGGGGGTCGTAATGGCCCTTGTTGCGCGACACCGACAGGCCGAGCGCACCGCCTTCCATGCCGTCGCGCACGATGGCCTGCATTTCCTTGAGCTCGGCGTCGGTTGCGGTGCGGGTCTGGCAGTCCTCGCCCATCACGTAGTAGCGCACGGCGGTATGCCCGATCAGCGTGCCGACATTGACGCCGAGGTTCTGGTCGAGCTTGTTCATGTATTGCGGGAAGGTCTCCCAATCGACCTCGATGGTGTTGAGCACCTCCATCGGGATCGCCTCGACATAGCTGAGGAACTCAGCCATGCGCTCCTCATGGCCTTTGCGCACCGGCGCCAGCGACAGCGAGCAGTTGCCGATGACGACGCTGGTGGCGCCGTGGTCGCACGAGAACGAGCACATCGGGTCCCAGGTGACCTGCGCGTCGTAATGGCAATGGTTGTCGATAAAGCCCGGCGCGATGACCTGACCGCCGGCATCGACGACTTGATCGGCGGCGCCGGAAAGCTTGCCCATTTCGGCGATCTTGCCGCCCTTGATGGCGACGTCGCCATTGAAGGAAGGCATCCCCGAGCCATCGACGATGCGGCCATTCTTGATCAAGACGTCGTACGCCATCAGGATTCCTCCGTGCGGTGAATGCGGGTTCAACCGAGTGTTGTGGAAAAACTATAGCATGCTAAGGAGACGGCACGCCCGGAATCTCAGCATGCGGAATGGCCGAGCCATGCAGCCGGTACACATCAAGGAGGGAAAGATGATCGCCATCGTCGACCTCAACGCCGAGTTCGCCAAGCTGACGATGCTGGAGGGGCGCACGCCGGATATGCCGGCGGAAAAGCGCGAAGGAGCGTTCGCGCGGCTGGCGCCCTATCGCGACGGCGCGATCTTCACCGCCAAGTTCGCGGGCAACGCGGCGTGGGAGCGGCACCCGCAAGGTGACGAGATCGTGCAGATCGTCGACGGCGCCACAACTCTGCACTTGATGACCGAGGACGGGCTCCAATCGCTGGAGCTGCGTGCCGGGATGATGGCGATCGTGCCGCAAAACATGTGGCACCGCTTCGAGTCGCCCGACGGTGTGGCGCTGATGACCGCGACCCCGCAGCCGACCGAGCACCTGACCGTCGATGTCGACGATCCGCGCACGGTGGCGTGACCGGCCAGGTTCGGGCAGATTTCCGAGATCCGCTTCTTCCGGCCGGGCAACGGATCCTCCATCCCGGTGTTTGCCGCTCGATGACCCCGATCAAGCAAGCGTCCGTGACGTGGTTATGCGGAGTTTTGCTGCTGCTCGCCACGTTGGCCGGCACGACGGCGGTCGCTCGAGCCGAAGACCTCGCGTGCCTGAGCACAACGTTTCGCTTCCTCGGCGCGAACGACAAGGTATGCGTCAGCGTATTCGACGACCCCAAGGTGCCGGGTGTCGCCTGCCACATCAGTCAGGCCCGCACGGGCGGCATCAAGGGCAGCCTGAGGCTGGCGGAAGATCCTTCACGCTTTTCCATTGCCTGCCGGCAAGTGGCGGCGATTACCGCCGATATCGCAAAGCTGCCGGAGGAGGAGGCGGTCTACTCCGAGCGCACCTCGGTTTTTTTCAAACACACCCACGTGTTCCGGATCGTGGACAAAAAGCGGAACACGCTCGTCTACATCGCGCTTAGCGACAAGATCGTCGAAGGCTCCCCGCAAAATTCGATCTCGACGGTGCCCATCATGCCCTGGAGCCGTTGAGGCGCGTAACCTCGGGCGACCCCGCGACCCCAGCCCGTCCGGCGTTCGTCGGCAAATTGCCCGAGGCGGGCGAGCCCGTCTTCTACTCCGCCGCGACCTTGGATTTGGAACCGAAGCGCGGCGCCTTGTCGATCTCGTCGACGAGGGCGGCTTCGCCTTCGGTCGGCAGGTTTTCCGCCCAGTTGAGCGCGGTGTCGATGTCGGCTTCCCACATCTCGCGCGGCAATTCGTAGAGCAGCTCGACGCCGTAGCCGTTGGGGTCGCTGATGTAGAGGCTGCGGGTCATGCCGTGATTGACCCGGCGCTCGAACTTGATCCCGCGGCTTTGCACAAAGGCCAGTTGGCGAAGCCACGCCTCGCGGTTGGGCAGCGTGATGGCGATGTGGTTGATCGCGACCGGGGTCCCGAACATGCGCCAATCCTTGGGCGGCGGCGGCAGATCCTTGTTCTCGACCAGCGCGATGTCATGGTGGTTGAGCTGCCCGTCATGGTCGGCGCTGTAAAAGCGCATCACCGGCCGCGGCGCCTCCGGGGTGCCGGGCCGCAGCGCGCCGACCTGCTTCAGGCCGACGATCTCGGTCCAGAACTTGTGCGACTCCTCGATGTCGCGAACGTTGATGACGAGGTGGTTGACCCCCACCGGGGTCTCGGCGCGCGCCGGCGCGGCCGGCTTGCCGTCTGCCATGAGGAACCTCGCAGGATGAGCGGTTCGTTGCGGCGATAGTACTGCCGCCGCACCGGTCGGTCACGGAATCTCGTACACCGCGTATTCGTCGGTGATGCCGCGCAGCTCGCGCTGCTCCGCGACCGGCACCAAGCCCCTGGCGGCAAGCAGGGTGGAGGTCTGCGCATTCTCGACGACCTGGCCGGTAGCGCAGATCGCCTGCGACACCGCCAGGCCCTGCACTCGCGCGGCGATATTGACGGTCTGGCCAAAGAAATCCTGGCGGTCGTTGAGCACTACTGCGAGACACGGCCCCTCATGGATGCCGATCTTCAACAGCAGGTCTTCGCTGCCGCGCTGTTTGTTCAGCTCCTGCATCGCCTCGCGCATGCGCAGGGCGGCGGCAACCGCGTGCTCGGGCGAGTGGAAGGTTGCCATCACCGCATCGCCGATCGTCTTGACGATGGCGCCCGTCTCGGCGGCGACGATCTCCTGCAGCACATGGAAGTGCGCCCGCACCAGATCGAAGGCGGCCAGGTCGCCGACCCGCTCGTAGAGCGCGGTCGAGCCTTTGAGGTCGGTGAACAGAAAGGTCAGGCTGGTGATCTTGAGCCGCTGCTCCGCGTCGAGCGTGTCGGTGCCGTAGAGGTCGCGAAAGGTCTGGTTGGTCAAGAGGCGCTTGGCGCTGAGGAACGGGTGCCGCAGGTCGAGCAGCTCGTGCAGCTCGTCCCCGGCGATCCACAACCCGGGCAGCACCCGCTCGTCGGTGCGGTTTTCGAACGACAGGCGCAGCGGACCGGGGCGCATCTCGACCGTCGTGGTCGGCGCCTTCAGCCCGGTGAAGGCGACCGACAGGCTCTGCCGCTCGCGGGTCGGCTCGCCCTTTACGTCGATGAACTGGGCGACGTGCGTCACCGGCTCGAAGATGATCAGGAACTCGGCCGGGAGCTGCAGGGACAATTGCGCCTTCTGGCCGCCGGGCAACTCCAGCGTATCGAGGGTGACGCCGTCGACGATGCGCTGGAGATCGTCCGGGAGCTTCATCGCCGAGGCCCAGAAGATCTGGCGGAAATACTCGACGAACGACAATTCGTGCGGATTGTGCGCGGCGATCCGGCGAACCCGGCGGCTGACCGTGAACGTCACCTCGACCATCTGGTCGAGCGAGGCCTCATAGCCGCGGGCGCACAGCGCGCAGACATAGTCGTCGTGGCCCACGGTCTTCAGGGTCGAGCCTTCGCCGAGCACGCCGCCGCAGCCCGGGCAGACGACATTCCACGACAGCTCGAACATGCCCAGCCGCGCGGCGTGGAGAAAGGCTGCGATCGTCGGCTCTTCGGCGAGGCCGTGCCGTGCGGCGAAATTGAGCACGTTGATGCGGCACAGCGCAGCGTCGGGGGCGTCGCGGACCAGCGCCTCGATGGCGCCCGCGATCTCGTCGCTGGCCGATAGCCGCAAGGCGGCGAACAAGGCTTCGGCTTCCTCGGTCATGGTTCAAGCCTATGTCAGAGCCGGTCTTGCCGCGGGCTCACGCCACGGTGATGCCGTCGCCGATGGCAAGCTCGCCGGCGCTCATCACCTCGGCATAGATGCCCATCAAATTGTGACCGAAATCGCGCCATAGCGTCTTGACGACATCGAGGTCGCGCTCGGCGGTGGCCGGGTTGACCTCGGTCGCGGCGCAGCGGGTAATCGTGGCGACGACCCTGAGACGGGCGCCGCCGGCGGTGAGCTCGCTGCCCAGCCACTCGTTCTCGCGCCACGCCGGCAGGCCGTCGAAATAGACGTTGGCGCGGAAGCGGATCGGCTCGACCGGGGCGCCGATCCTGGCTTCGAGTTCGCGGATGCTGTTGAGGTTGATCAGCGAGACGTATTTGTCGGTCGAGGCGTTCGGCTTGGGCCGCGCATCGGCAAAGGCGTGGCCCGGTGCCTCGACCACCCGCAGCGGCCCGGCGACCGCACCCCCCATGAACTCGTCGAAGAAGCGGGCGATCCGGCGCGCGCCGCCGGGTTCGCCGAGGGGCGCCTCCAGCAACAACGCGCCGTCGCGCTCGATCGACAGCACGCCGGTCTCCGGGGCAAAGCGGGTGCGCAGGCGGGCCAGCGCCTCGTCGCGCATCAGCATGATGAAATGGGTCTTCGACAGCCAGGTCGGGTTGGCGGGATCGAATTCGGTCGAGCCGAGCGCGATGGCGAAGCGTCGGTCGTGGGGCAGGCATTGCCCGACCGTCAGCCCGACCCGGTCGAGCGCCTCGGCGCTGAGGCCCTTGACCGGATAGCGATAGATCGCGGCGACGGCAGCATCCATTTTTCGCCTCCCCCTGTGCCGTATGAAAATAGTGAGGAAGAAGCCGATTTTCATCCCGCTTCAGTGCGCTAGAGTAGGCCTCGGGTTGCCATTGCGAGGTGCCGGAGGCGCCGCGGCAATCTCCCGAGGGAGAGGGCCAAGGCGAAAGGAGATTGCTTCGCTGCGCTGGCGATGACGCGAGTATAGGGGACGGAGGGGAACATGCAGGCGGATTACGTGATCGTCGGGGCCGGTTCTGCCGGGTGCGTGCTGGCCAACCGGCTGACCGAGGACCCGTCGGTGCGGGTGATCCTGATCGAGGCGGGCGGCAAGGACTGGAACCCGCTGATCCACATCCCCGCCGGCTTTATGAAGATGCTCGACCACAAGACCTTGACCTGGGGCTTTCACGCCGAGGCAGACCCCGGCACCAACGGCCGCGCGATCCTCTACCCGCGCGGCAGGGTCATCGGCGGGTCGAGCTCGATCAACGGGCTCATCTATATCCGCGGCCAACCCGAGGATTACGACCACTGGCAGCAGCTCGGCAACCGCGGCTGGGGCTGGGAGGACGTGCTGCCGTACTTCAAGAAGGCCGAGCGCTGGGAAGGCGAGGGCAGCGAGGTCCGCGGCAAGGAGGGGCCGCTTTTCACCTCGAAGATGAATCGGCCGCCGATCTGCGAGGCCGCGGTCGAAGCCGGCAAAGAGATCGGCCTCGAATACCGCGAGGACGTCAACGACCTCACCCGCCTGCACAACGACTGCATCGGCTGGTGCCAGCAGACCCGCGGCGGCCGCACCCGCGCCAGCACCGCGCGGACCTATCTGCGCCCGGCGCTGAAGCGCGGCAACCTCCAGCTCGTCACCAAGGCGCTGGTGCACCGCGTCGTTTTTCAGGGCAAGCGTGCCGTCGGGGTCGAATTCTCGCGCGGCGGCCAAGTGGAACGCGCCGACGCGGCGCGCGAGGTGATCCTCTCCGCCGGCGCGGTCGGCTCACCCCACCTCTTGCAGCTTTCGGGCGTCGGCGATCCCGAGCATCTCGGCCAGATCGGGGTGCCGGTCGTGCACGCGCTTGCCGGGGTCGGCAAGAACATGCAGGACCATTACGTCGTCCGCGTCACCCGCCGGGTGGTCGGGGCGCAAACCGCCAACGAAAAGGCGCGCGGTTTGCCGCTCGCCGGCGAGGTGCTGCGCTATCTGTTCACCGGCAAGGGCATGCTGACCTACAGCGCCAGCCTGGTGGCGGCCTCGGTCAAGGTGCTGCCGGAATCGGCGACCCCCGATATCCAGTGCTCGTTCGCGCCGGGCAGCTTCGTCAACGGCACGGTCGGCCAGCTCGAGCGCGAGCCCGGCCTCACCGCCGGGATGTGGCAGATGCGGCCGCTGTCGCGGGGCTATGTCATGGCCAAGACCAACCGCCCCGGCGACGCCCCGGCGATCAACCCGCGCTACCTGTCCGAAGACACCGACCGGCGTGCCGTGATCGGCGGCGTGCGCTATGTCCGCAAGTTCTTCGAGGCGCCGGCGCTGAAGCGGTACATGGGAATCGAGAGCCTGCCCGGCGAGCAGGTGCAGAGCGACGACGAGATCCTCGATTACGCGCGCAGCTACGGCAACACCGTCTATCACGCCACCTGCACCTGCATGATGGGGCAGCACCCGATGGCGGTGGTCGACGACGAGCTGCGCGTCTATGGGCTCGAAGGGCTGCGGGTGATCGACGCCTCCATCATGCCCGCCGTCAGCTCCACCAACACCAATGCCCCGACGATCATGATCGCCGAAAAAGGCGCGGCGATGATCAAGGCGGGCGCACGGCAGCGGCTGGCGGCTTAATTCCCTGTCCCGCAGTGCGGGGAGAGGGGTTTGGCCCCGACCCCAAAGCCCTCTCCCGTGGCATGAGGGGCCAGCGCCGAACGCGGGAGGGGTGAGGGGTTATCCCGGCCGCTGCGCTAGCCTTTGCGAAAATCGCACGATCCGACGCCCGGCGTCTTCGAGACGCGGGTCGGGGGCGCTGAGGGCGATGCGCAGGTGGCCGGCGGCGCTCGGGCCGAAGCCGTCGCAGGGCAGTACCGCGACATGCTCGCGGTCGAGCAGCCCCTCGGCGAATTGCTGCGAACCCAGCCCGGTGCCGCGGACGTCGAGCAGCACGAACATGCCGCCTTCGGGCGGTACGACCCGACAATGCGGCGCCTCGGCCAAGAGCACGCTCATCAACGCCGCCCGCCGCTGGTAATCGGCGCGCAGCGCCGCGACCTCGGCCAATTCATGCTGCAAGGCCGCCAGTGCGCCGTCCTGGATAAACCCGGGGCTGCCGTAGGTCATGCACAGCAGCAGGTTGAAGAGGTGTTGCTGAAGGCTTGGCGGGCCGATGATCCAGCCGCAGCGAAACCCCGGCACGGCATGCGATTTCGACAGGCTGGAGACGACCACCGTGCGCTCCGCCATCCCGGGCAGCGACCACGCGCTGACATGGGGGCGGGCAAAGGCGAGGTCCTCGTAGACCTCGTCCGACAGCAGCCACAGATCGTGGCGGCGGCACAAATCGGCGATCGCCGCGATCTCGTCCGCGGTGAACACGGCGCCGGTCGGGTTGTGCGGGCTGTTGATCCAGACCACCCGCGTCTGCCCGGTAATCGCGGCGGCGAGCGCGTCGAGGTCGGGATGAAAGCCGCGCTCGGGCGGCAGCGGCACGCTCACCATCCGCGCGCCGCTGGCGCCGATCACCGCCTCGTAGGTGGCGTAGACCGGCTCGGGGACGACCACCTCGTCGCCGGGGCCGGCGAGGCATTGCATCGCGCAATAAAGCCCACCCTGGGCGCCGGGCACGACGACGACGTTGTCGGCGGTGCACGGCTGGCCGGTGCGCGCGGCCTGGCGCGCGGCGATCGCCTCGCGCAGGGGCGGCGTGCCGACCAGCCGCGAGTAGCCGGTGCGATGCGCGCGCAGCGCCGCCACGGTCGCCTCGATCAGCGCTTGGGGCGGCGCCTGGTCGGGATCGCCGACGGTGAGCGCGATTACGTCATGGCCCGCCTCACGCAGCTCGATGGCGCGGCGGTGGATCTCCCAGGCTCCGGCGCCACGTCCGGCGACGCGCTGGGTGAGGGGTGAATAGCGCATCGAAGATCAGCTTTCAAAGCAGGTCGGAAAGAGCTGCGGCCACGCCGCTGCCGCGGTCTCGATCCATTGTATAACGGTTGCCGCCGCCAAGGGGCACGCCAGCAGCTCAACGGCCGCGCAGCCGGCAAGGGGACGCCGCCTCATGCACCGGGCGTTCGGCCGCCGTTGCGGAATCCGCCTCGGCGAGCGCCTGATGGCAAGGCCCGGCGTGGCACCTGCAACCGCCGGCTTGCCGATAAAGCGAAGCAAATCCGCGTGACTGTCGCGATCGGTCGTCGGAGGATGATCCAATTTAGAGTGGCGTAAGGCGGTCGGCGATCCGTATTGTCAATTGCCGCCGCCGGACGGCATCGTGACGGAAATCACCGGGGGGTCCGCATGAAGACCGCTTTCGTGCTCGCCGCGAGAACTGCGGCAGCTGCCCTCTTTCTGGCGGTGCTGACCGCGTTCGGCTCGGAGCCCCGATCCGGGCAAGTCCTCGACGAAGCTCGCGCGGCGGGCCGCGACGCCGCTTCGTTCCCGGCAGCGACAGAGGACTATTTCCACGACATGGATGGCGGCATTGCGCTGACCCCCGAGGAGGTCAAAGGCCGCAACATGTGGAACGTGTGGAGCGGCGGCAACGACCGCTTCTGGGACACGATGACCGCGAGCACCTTCGGCGCCTTCGACCTGCTCAAGATCATCGCCTACAATCCGGGTAAGCCGATCGATCGCGACAGGCGCTGGAACTATCTGGGGCTGATCAACGAACCGTGCTTCGACCCGCCCACCCAGCCCGACCCCAACCGTTTCGGGCTGCTCCTCGACACCCGCCAGGCGGACTGCCCGGCCGATCCGTTCGCCGACGAAACCAAGTATCCCGGCGTCAAGATCGGCGCCCGCGGCACGACCGTGCCGGTCGCGTCGTTTTATGGCTATCCGAGCGGCATCGTCGGGCTGCGGCTGTTTCCCAACCCGGAATTCGACGAGGCCGCCGCCGCGCGGTGGGATGCCAAGCGTTATTTCACCGACCCGTCCTACTACAATGACAAGAACCTGGTCCGGCCGTACCGCGTTGGCATGTCGTGCGGGTTCTGCCATATCGGGCCGAGCCCGACCAATCCGCCGGCGCAGCCGGCTCATCCGGAATGGGCCAATCTGAGCTCGACCGTCGGCGCGCAGTACATGTGGGTCGACCGGCTGTTCGTCTACGATGCCAAGCCCGACAATTTCATGTACCAGCTGGTGCACACCTACCGGCCGGGCAGCATGGACACGTCGCTGGTTTCGACCGACAACATCAACAACCCGCGCACGATGAATGCGGTCTACAGCCTCGGCGCGCGGCTCGAGCAGGCGCTGCGCTGGGGCCGCGAGCGGCTCGCCGGCGGGCAGCTCAACAATCGGCAGTTCAACGACTTCGTCGCCAGCGGCCCGTTGACCCGGTTCTTCGAAAAGCCGGACAGGGTGTGGACCGTCCGGGTTCTGAAGGACGGGTCCGACTCGGTCGGC
>DASQGR010000082.1:0-6771 GCA_035632515.1 Allostellaceae bacterium
ACCGGGTCGCGGGGCCCGATCCCGAGGGACCGCGGCAAGCTGGCGGCCTTGCCGTCGCCGTCAACGCCGCGCTCAAGCACCGCGAAGGATTGTGGTTCGGCTGGAGCGGCAAGATCAGCGAAGACGCCGACGCGCGCAGCGCCGACGTCGTCGAACGCCGAAAGCGCACCTTTGCCACGATCGACCTGACCCCGACCGATTACCAGGAATACTACAACGGCTTTGCCAACCGGGTGCTGTGGCCGATCCTGCATTACCGGGTCGATCTCGCCGAGTTCACCGCGGTGGAGCTCGGCGGCTATCTGCGGGTCAATGCCCGCTTTGCCGAGGCCCTCTCGGGGTTCATCCGTCCCGATGACTCGATCTGGGTGCACGACTACCATCTGTTGCCGCTGGCAAAGGAGCTGCGGGCGCGCGGCCACGATAACCCGATCGGCTTCTTCCTCCACATCCCCTGCCCGCCCCCCGACATTTTGATGGCCTTGCCGCAGCACGCCGAAACCCTCGGCGCGCTCGGCCATTACGATCTGGTCGGGACCCAGACCGAGCACGATGCCGACAATCTGCGTCAGTATTTCGAGCAGCAGGGCGCCAGGTTCGGCCGCGGTCGGGCGGGTTTCGATCTCGAAGGGCGCCACGTGCAGCTGCGCGCGTTTCCGGTCGCCATCGCCACCGGCGTCTATGCGCGCGTCGCGCGCAGCGCGATCCGCTCCGACTTTGCCAGCGAGATGCGCAACAGCCTCAACAACCGTCGCCTGATCCTTGGCGTCGACCGGCTTGATTATTCGAAGGGCATCACCCACCGCATCCAGGGATTCGGCCAGTTCCTCGACAGCTATCCGGATTGGCGCGGCAACGTCACCTATCTCCAGGTGACGCCGAAATCGCGCTCCGAAGTGCCCGAGTACTCGGACATCAACCAGGCGGTGAACACCCTGGTCGGCCAGGTCAATGGGCGCTACGGGGAGCCCGCCTGGACCCCCATCCGCTACGTCAACCGCGCTTATTCCCGCTCCTCGCTGGCGGCGCTCTACCGCATGGCCAGCGTCGGGCTGGTGACGCCGCTGCGCGACGGCATGAACCTCGTCGCCAAGGAATACGTCGCGGCGCAGAACTCGGAAGATCCCGGGGTATTGGTGCTGTCGCTGTTCGCCGGCGCCGCCGAGGAGCTTGACGGCGCCCTGCTGGTCAACCCGCACGAGCCCGAGGCAATGGCGGCGGCGATCGACGCGGCGCTGAAGATGCCGCTCGCCGAGCGCCAAGCGCGGCATCGCCGCATGTACCGCCACCTCCTCGCCAACGATATCGACTGCTGGGCCGAGCGCTTTCTCGCCGCGCTCGCCGACAGCCGGCAACCGGCCCGGCTTTTCGATAATTTGCGGCAGCTTTTCACCGCGCGCGGCTGATCACAACCTGACGGGCACGACAGGCACTCCCTGCCGGACCTGTTCCGGGAAGGGAGAAAGGTGGTCGCCGCTCACATCCTCCCGGTTCCCGTGCTACCGTTCTCGCCGTCATGAGGGAGGAAGGCGATGGCTGGCACCGTGGGATTTATCGGGCTCGGCAATATGGGCGGACCGATGGCGCTCAATCTGGCCAAGGCCGGGTTCGCGCTAGTCGTGCATGACATCAACCCCGCCCGGCTGGAGCCGCTGGTCGCCGCCGGCGCCACGGTCGAAGCGTCGCCCGAGGCGGTTGCCGCCAAATGCCACCGCACGATCTGCATGGTCGAGACCACGGCCCAGGCCGAGGCGGTGATCCTTGGCGAAAACGGCATCGCCGAGGCGGCAAAGCAAGGCGACATCGTGTTGTGCATGAGCACGATCGACCCGCTTGCGGCGCGCCGCATTTCGGAGCGGCTGGCGCAAAAGGGCGTGGCGATGCTCGACGCCCCGGTCAGCGGCGGCACTCACGGCGCGGCGGCCGGCACCCTGTCGGTGATCGTCGGCGGGCCGGCCGAAACCTTTGCCGCCAGCGAGGATCTGTTCCGTGCGATGGGCAGGAACGTCTTCCATGTCGGCGATCTCGGCCACGGCCTAGCGATGAAGCTGATCAACAACATGCTCGGCCAGATCGCCACGGTCGCGATCGCCGAGGCGCTGGTGTTCGGCAAGAAGGCCGGGCTCGATCCCAAGAAGATCTTCGAGGTGGTCAGCGTCAGCACCGGCAACAGCGTGCAGTTCCAGAACCGCGTGCCGCGGATGCTGGCGCGCAATTTCGCGCCGGGCGGCACCATCGACATCTCCTACAAGGACCAGGAACTGGAGACCGGCTTTGCCAAGGCGCTGGGGGTGCCGCTGCTGATGGCCAGTCTCAGCCAACAGGTCTACCAGATGGGCCGCGCCGCCGGGCTCAACAAGGAAGACGGTTCGGCCATCATCAAGGTGTTCGAGCGGATGGCCGGGGTGACGATCGGCGACGATTGAGGCCGGCCGCCGCTATCCCGCGGAAGCTCGCTCCAGTGTTCAAGGACGTCCGCTCCGTTGCCGCACCGAGACTCTCTCCAGAGACGTATCGTCAGAGACGTATCGTCGGCGCCCGAAACAATTCGGCCGCGCCGCCGGATCATGAAATGAGCGGAGCCCAAGGCTGGAGCATTATCTGTTTAGACCGAATCGCTTTGCCTATCGCCTTGGCCGGGCGTGACCCAGCCATCCACGTCCTTTCCTCCGACATTCGCAAACGACGAGGTGGCCCCGCGGGTCTAGCCCGCGGGAGGGGAACTGCTTTGAGGCTTCGATCTGAATAGATCGTGCTCTAGCCAATATGGAAACGTTCAACTAACCTTGTACCGCAGATTGGTTGAGAGCACGTTCGGGGAATTGAAGGATGGTTTTGCCGAGTCGAACCGCCGTGCGACAAGTGCGCGCCGCGGCGGGGATTGCTGCGCTGATCTTGCTGGGAACAGCGGCTGCCGTTCCCGCGGCCGCACAGACGCCGACCGCCGAACCGCCCGCGACGCAGGCACAGCTCGACGATCTGCTGGCCCAGACACTGCGTGACCCGACCAACATCGAGTTGACGCTGCGCTATGCCCGCGTCGCCACCGAGCTGCACGATTACGAGGCTGCGATCACCGCGCTCGAGCGGCTGCTGTTCTTCAACCCGACGCTGGCGCGGCCGCGCCTAGAATTGGGGGTGCTGTACTATCGCCTCGGCTCCTACGCGCAGGCGCGGACTTATCTGGAGCAGGCCCAGGCGGCGCCCGACGTCCCGCCCGACAGCGCGGCGCTGATCGCCGACTACCTCGCCGATATCGGCAAGCGTGACAGCGTCCAGCGGTTCACCGCCGATGTGTTCACCGGCCTCCTTTCCGAGAGCAACGCCAATTTCGGCCCGACCGGCTCCAATGTGCTGGTCGGCGGCCTGACCATCCCGTTGCCGTCGCAATTCACCCGCAAGGCCGACCAGAGCTGGGCGACCAGCGGCAGCATGACCTACAGCTACGATCTCGACGATCAGAACAGCACGACCCTGGATCTCACCGGCCGCGGCTTTTTCACCCGGCATATCCGCGTGCGGGACCTCGATCTGGTCGCGCTCGAAAGTACGTTCGGCCCGCGAACCACTTTGGCCACCCTGGGATTTACCGGGTTCAGCTTTCATCCCTACGGGATTGCCGACTGGGTCCATCTCGGGCCGGACCCGCTGTATCACGCCTTGGGTTTCGGCCTCGAGGCAAACCAGAAGATCACCCCGGCGCTATCGGTGAGCACGATCTACGAGATGCGCGATCAGCGTTTCTACGACAGCGCCTTGCGCCCGACCGTCGCCGATCTCAGCGGCGTTCAGAACGCCATCTCCTTGCAGGGGACCTATCGTTTTGGCGGTAATCAGGCGGTGACCGCCCTGGTCGGATTTTCCGACGATTCGACCCGCCAGCCGTTCCAGGACAACCGACAATTCGTCGCGACGCTCGGCTACCAGGTCGCCTATCAGGCACCGTTCGACATTGTCCGGTCCGGCGCATCGTGGACGACCAGCGCCTACGTCACCAAGTCGATCTATCGCTATGGCGGCCCCGACCCCCTGATCGACCCCAACACCACCCGCCGGGACGATGTGTGGCGGCTGAGCGCGGTCGAGAACATGCCCATCACCAACGATTTCGGCCTCTACCTGCAGCTCCAATATGACCGGGTGAACTCGACCGTGATCAATTTCTCGTACAAAAACTTTACGGTCCTGTTCGGACCGCAAGTGCACTT
Source organism: Allostellaceae bacterium (assembly GCA_035632515.1). GTDB lineage: Bacteria > Pseudomonadota > Alphaproteobacteria > ATCC43930 > CGMCC-115725 > DATARH01. Next base: position 4,209 of record DASQGR010000082.1, read on the forward strand.
CTAGGGGGTGCCGCCATGACTGCATCGCATGGTCTGATCCAGCTGGGCGCCGCGACCGCAATCGTCGCCGCATTGGCGGCCGCGCCCGCGATTGCGCAGACCCCTCCGGCGGCGCCGGCAATCGGCGTGGCCAGCGCGGTCAATCCGCAGACCACCGGCGAGGCGCCCGGCGGGCCGAAGCGCACGATCATGATCGGCAACAACATCGTCCACTCCGAGCGGGTCATGACCGGCCCGGACGGGCAGGCGCAGATCCTGTTCGTCGACTCCTCCGCGTTCTCGGTCGGGCCGAATTCCGACATCGTCATCGACGAATTCGTCTACGACCCCGCCACCAATACCGGCCGCCTCGCGGCCAGCGCCACCAAGGGCGTCTTCCGGTTTGTCGGCGGCAAGATCAGCAAGTCCGGCGAGAACCCGGTCACGGTCACCACGCCGAGCGCGGCGATCGGCATCCGCGGCGGGATGATGACCTTTACCGTCGACGGAGAAGGCACGACCGCGGTCAAGAATTTCGGTGACGTGGTGCATGTGACCGCCAAGAGCACCGGCACCACGGAGGATATCTACCGCAACGATTTCTATGTGACGGTGAACACCGTCGGCCAATTCGCCAATCCGGTCCCCACCCGCGTGACCCAGACGGTCATGCAAAAAATCAACCAGCCGCTAAATCCGCCGCCTCGCACCAAGGGTGGCGCCAAGCAGGTGCCCACCGAAGTCGCCATCCGCGAGAGCGGCTTTCCGACGATCAACTCGTCGGCCACCGCGCAGGTGGCACTCGACGTCCAGGCGCAACAGCCGATCACCCGGCTTGCGGCCGTCGATGTCGGCCGCGTCAGCTCGCAAACCATCCATACGACCCAGGTGCTGACCCCGCTGAACAACCTGTCGGAAACGGTGAACAATCCGTCGACCGCGATTGGCGGGCTGGGGTTGGTGCAGGGTCAGCTGGCGTGGAGAACCAACGCCGACCTCGATCTGCATCTGATCCTGCCCGGAACGGCAGGAGAGGTGTTCTTCGCGCAGACCTCGATCACCTTCAACAATGGCGGGGCGACCGCCGCGCTCGATCGCGACAACGTCGGCCAGACGATCAATGTTCCGCCGAACACCCGGCTGGAGAATATCGGCGTCGTCGGCCGCAATATTCCGGCCGGCACCTATTCGTTCTTTGCCTTTAACTTCAACGACCCCAACGGCTCGACTGCGTACACCCTCACCGGCACCGGCAATGGCGGGCGATCGGTCGTGGTGCAGTCCGGAACCCTGAGCAGCAGGCAGCAAGGGCCCAACCTGCTGGTCAACTCGCAGGGGGGCCACTTCCCCTGACGGTCGGCGCCCAGCGAGAACCGGCGGCGCCTGACCTATAGCGCCAGCCGGTAAAAACGCGCGGCGGTGCCGGCGAACAGGTCGGCCTTTTCCGAGGCCGAGGCGCCGCTCGCCAATCGCTTGAAGGCGTTGAACAGCACCGGGTAGCTGCAGGCGCCCTTGTCGACCGGGAAGTTGCTTTCAAACATGCAGCGACTGGCGCCGAAATCCTCGATGCAGGCGTCGACATAGGGCCGCCACGCATTGGCCATCTCGCCGGAAGATGGCGGCAGCGGCTGCGCATGGAAGTCGAAGGCGTTGACGATCATCGCCAGCCCGCCGAGCTTGACGTACACGTTGGGACAGGCCGACAGCGCCTTGATGTCGGCACGCCAAATGGGAAACACCTCGTTCCGCTTGTACGGCCCCACCCCGAGCGGGCCGCCGAAATGGTTGAGCACAATCTTCACCTCTGGACATTCTCGCGCCACCTCGGTCAGCAGCTTGATCTGCGGGTGGTAGAGCCACGCCTCGAAGGTCAGGTCATGCGCCGGCAGCCGCCTGAGCCCGCTGCGGAAATTGGGGTCATCCATCAGCCCTGCCGGCGGCACATAGGACGAGGCGCCGATGATCGCCGGGTCGTGTGCGGCGATCTGCCGGATGCCGCGGAACCGTCCGCCGGCCGCGGCGATCTGTCCTTCCAGCACCGCATCGACGTTCGGCAGCCGCAAATCGGCAAAGCTGACGATGCCGGCGCAGATCCTGGTTTTGCCGCCGCGGCGGTCGCCCTCCTCGGCGATGGCGCGGACGAACTCGCTTTCACCGATCGGCCGCATCTCGTCAGGGCCGCTCTTGCGATAGCCGGAGCCGCATTGGAGGAACACGGTGGCGACGACGTTGTGCCCCGACCCGACATCGGCGAGCAGCTCGTCGAGCAGATAGCGGCTGCCGGGATGGTCCCACAAATGATGGTGCGGATCGACGATCGGCAGATCGGGTTCGAGAATCTCCTCGGTCAGCTTGCCGAGCCAGCCGGGATTGGGCAGCGGGCGATCATAGGCGCGAGCTTTGACGGGCATGGCTCTCTCCCTGGGGGTGGCGCGCCGATTTGACAGCGCGGAATGCTGGCGGCACCGTTCCGCAATTCCGCCGCGAAATCAATCAGCCGCAGGAGCACCCCGCCATGTCCGACCCGTACGCCCGCTACACGCGTCTCAAATTCGACCGGCCACACCCGAAAGTTTTGCGGGTG
>DASQGR010000083.1:0-4950 GCA_035632515.1 Allostellaceae bacterium
GCTGCTGCTGGCCGCCAAAGAATTGCGGCGGGTTGGCGTTGTAGGGCGCCTCGAGATAGCGCGCCCACAAATCCCCCGGCTCCATCATGTGAAGGTCGCTGTCGAGAACCAGATAACCAGCCCGTGCCATCGCGCTCCTCCTTGCGAGTATCGATTTCGAATGGGTCGTTGGCTGCCCGTCTAGGCCCGGGCCCCGGCCGAATTGTCGCGGCGCTTCGCCGCGGCTGCGGCCTTGGCGAAGTCGTCCTCGTCAAAGCCATAGAGTCGGGCGCCGCCGCTGAGAATCTTGCCGCCGATATCGGGCGTGATGCTGGGGTTGGTCAGCACCCGGGTCGATACGTCGGGAAAGCTCGAATCGAAGTGCGGGAAGTCGCTCGACACGCAGATATTGTCGGCCGAGCCCAGCAGCTCGACAACCGAGCCGACCTCGGTCTCGCCGCTCTCGATCGCCGAGAAGCAGTTGCGTTTCCAGTATTCGAGCGGTGAGAGCTTGAGATAGGGCGCGTCGGCGTCGTGGTGCTGGCGCAGGTCCCATTCCATGCGGCCCAGCAGCCCCGGCACCCACCAGCTCTGCGCTTCGAGGAACGCTACCTTGAGCCGCGGGTAGAACTCGAAGATGCCGCCCAGCATCATCGCGATCAGCGCCAATTGCATTTCGGTCGAGTGGCTGGCGACGTGGCGCATGAAGCGGTTCTCGCCAAAGCGCGGCTCGATCGTCGAATAGTACGACCCGGTCCCTTCATGGAAGCACAGCGGCACCTGCATCTCTTGCAGCATGCCGTAGAGCGGGTCCCAATAGTTGGAATGCCAGTAGCGGCCGTTGACATAGTTCGGCCGCACGAAGGCGCCGACGGCGCCGTATTCCCTGACGCAACGGTCCAGCTCCTGGCAGGCCAGGTTGACATCGTGGATCGGCAGCATCGCCGCCATCTTGAGTTGGTTGGGACTGTGCTGAACGAAATCGTGGATCCAGTCATTGTAGGCGCGGCAGATCGCGGCGGAGAATTGCGGGTCCATGTTGTCGCGCGCGAGGAAGGACAGCCCCGCCGTCGGGAACAGCACGGCGATGTCGATGCCTTCCATCTCCATGCCCATGACCTGGGACTCGGCGTCGTAGCCGCGCTCCACCGCGAACATGACGTTTCGGTTGGCTCGGCCGGAGACGAGCGGCCCGCGGGTCCGGTTGTATTGCGACGTGTTGCCGTCGTTGCTGGTCGGCGTCCCGTCGAAGAACCACAACGGGCGGCCGCGCATGCCGGTGCTGCCACCGTCCACCCGGCGCTTCGAGGAGGTGATCCGGTCCTTGAACGCCGGGTCGAGATATTTGTCGAACAGGTCGATCGGCTCCATGATGTGCATGTCGCAATCGACAAAGCGATATCCGTCTTTCATCTCCGGTTCCCTTCTGTTCGAGCGTGGGGCGGCGGGTCGTCGGATGGAGGCCCGTGGCACGGCATCCGCCAGGGACGATTGGGGGAGGCTAGTTGGCGATCTCACCCATTGTCAACGCGATGTATCGAAATTATGGTGCCAATCTTGGCGCCAATTTTCAGAGCACGCCGTTGATGCGGTCCCGTCGGTCGCCCGATTACAGCGCGCAGACCGCCGGTCCGACGGGGGAACCTGTGGAGCCGGTCCGCATCGCGGTGCGCGACGTCGCGCACCGGCTGCGCGAGCGGATCGCCAGCCACGCCATCCCGCCCGGCGCTCGCCTGCGCGAATTGGACGTCGCCGCCGATTTCGGGGTTCCACGGCTGTCGGCGCGAGAGGCGCTCGACGCGCTCGTCCATCTGGGCTTTGTCGAGCGTCAGCCCAACCGCGGCATTGTCGTCCGCCGACGGGAACTCGGCGAGGTGTTGGAGCTGTTCGAAATGCGGGAGGTCAACGAGGGCCTCTGCGCCCGGCTCGCCAGCCGCAACGCGGCGCCGGCAAGCTGGGACGATTTGATCGAGCTTTTCGGCGCACCGATGCAGGACGTTGTGGAGCGGAAGGACCTCCACGACTACGTCCGACATTACGAGCGGTTTCGCCACCAGCTGATCGATGCGGCGAACTCGGCGCCGCTTGCCGATCTGCTGGAACGCCTCAACGACATGACCAGCATCTTCGGCCGCCGCGTTCTGCTGATCTCCGACCGCACCGAGCACGCGCTGAGCGATCATCGCGCGGTCCTCGCCGCGCTGCGGTCCGGCGATGGGGAGGCGGCCGAGCGCCTGCGGCGAGCCACCATCGCCAATGTGCGCGCGGCGGTGGAGCGATATCACACCTTTGTCTTGTGACCGGTGTCTTGTGACCGGCCGCACTCGCGGGGCGCGAACCTCCGAGCCCGTCAGGAGTCGGCATTCGGGCGACGAGCGGCAGCTTTTTGCGATTGGCCGCAATCGCGCTACAAAGATGCTTTCTGGAGTTGCCGTCGATGGTTCGTGACGAACGCGGATTGCCACTCTCGAGCGACAGTGCCGAGGCAGCCTCATTGTTCGACCAGGCTGTCGAGCATTTCCTGAAGTTCCATGCCGACACGATGGCGCTGGTCGGCCGCATGCTGGCCGCGGACCCGCATTTCGTCATGGGAAACTGCCTGAAGGGCTACTTGCTGCTCAGCGCCGCAAACCCGTTGCATCGCGCCGAGGTCGCCGCGACCTTGGCGGCAGCCGAGGCGGGCGCGGCGGTGGCGACCGAACGCGAGCGTCGGCATGTCGCCGCCTTTGCCGCCTGGGCGGGCGGCGCGCTCGATCGCTCGTTCGAGATTTGGCGCGAAATCCTCGATCAACACCCGACCGATCTTTTGGCGGCGCGCATCTGCGACACGACCTGGTTCCGCTACGGCCAGACCGCCAAGATCCTGGAGCAGGCCGACCGTATCGCCGCCGGCTGGTCGGCGGATTTGCCGAACTACGATTGCTTCCAGACGCTCTGGGCTTTTGCGCATGAGGAGGCCGGCGACACGGCGGGAGCCGAGCGCGCGGTCGACGCGGCGATCGCGAAAGACGCCACCAACTACTTCGCTCATCACGTCAAGGCGCATGTGATGGAGATGGAGTGCCGACCGCGCGAAGGCCGCGACTGGCTGGCAAGCCAGGTTCCCCATTGGGGGCTGGGCAACCAGCTCATCCATCATTTGTGGTGGCACCGCGCGCTGATGGAATTGGAGCTGGGCGAGTTCGATGCGGTGCTCGCCAGCTACGACGAGAATATCCGCAACTTCAACGATCCGCTGACCAAGGCGGTGCCGGACCATTATGTCGACCTGCAAAATGCCCCGGCGCTGCTGTGGCGGTTGGAGCAGCTTGGGGTCGCGGTCGGCGACCGTTGGCAGGAACTGGCCGACAAGGCCGAAGAGCGCATCGGCGAGGCCGGGCATCTGCTGTTGGTGCCGCACCTGATGATGGCGCTGGCCGCAACCGGGCGCACGGAGGCGGCGCAGCGCTTTCTTGCCGCGCTGCGCGCCCTCGCCGGCGACACCGCGCTGTGGTCTGCGCCGGCGCTCGCCGATTGCGTCATTCCGGTGTGCGAGGCGGCCTGGGCGCATCGACAGGGCGATTACGCGCGGGTCGTCGCGCTGCTCGAGCCGCGCCAGGCGCAGATCCGCCTGCTCGGCGGCAGCAATGCCCAGCGTGATCTCGTGTTTCAGATGCTGATCGACGCCGCGATGAAATCGGGGCGCCGCGATGTCGTCGGCGCGATGATCGCGCACGAAACCGCCACCCGGGCGGTACCGCCGAACCAGCGCGCCGGGTACGCCGCGGCGGCACGCTGGCTGGCCTGAGCGCCTCAGACAAAGGGAACGAGACATGACCCACCGCCGCCATGACCATTCCCGCTGGGGCGCGGCCGACCAGCTCGGCGCCGGCAACCTGCTGACCCAGGAGCGGCGGCTCTCGTCATTGCGCTCGATCCGCGACGGCCGCGTCTACGATCTGAGCCATGAGATCAGCGCCGATGCGCCGTTCATGGCGCCCAACCAGACGCCTTTCTTGATGTCGATCTGGGCCTCCTGGCGCGACTCGATCAAGCGGCGCCGGAAGATGGGGGCGACCAACGACGCCGGCTCGAACGTCGAGCGCGCCGAGATGACGATGCATGTCGGCACCCATATCGACGCGCTCGGTCATTTCAGCATCGGCGACCACCTCTATAACGGGCTGAGCGCGGCCGAGGTGGTGACGGATTGGGGCCTCGACCGGCTCGGCATCGAGCACACGCCGCCGATGATCACCCGCGGCGTGCTGCTCGATGTGTCGGGGCTCGACGGCGGCCCATATCTCAATCCCGGTCGGGTCGTCACTCCCGACGATCTCGCCCGCGCCGCCGATGCGGCAGGCCTGGCGGTCGAAGCGGGCGACGTCGTGTTGATCCGCACCGGCTGGGGCCGCTTTTTCGGGGTCGACAATCCCCGCTATCTCAAGGGCGAGGCGGGGATCGACGTGCCCGCCGCCCGCTGGCTGACCCAGCGCGAGGTCGTGGCGATCGGCTGCGACAACATGGCGGTGGAGGTGCTGCCCAACCCGGATCGCGGCCTGGCGCTGCCCGTGCACCAGCATGCGCTGGCCGAAGCCGGCGTCCATCTGATCGAGAATTTGACGCTCGACGAGCTGGCGCGCGACCGCATCACCAGCTTCTGCTTCATCCTGCTGGCGACGAAGTTCAAGGGCGCGACCGGCTGCCCGGTGCGGCCGATCGCGCTGGTGTAAAGGGCGGCACGGCGAACCGAGCTTGCGGCGGCACTATTGGCCGCCTGCCTCGTTCCTGGCGGCAAACTGGTCGAAGGCCTCCACCGCTTGTGCGGCGTACATGACCGACGGGCCGGCGCCCATATAGATCGCCATTCCCATCGTCTCCATGACCTCGTCGCGTGTCGCGCCGCGCCTCACCGCCGCATCGGAATGAAACGCGATGCAGGCATCGCAACGGATCGCGACGGCAATCGCCAGCGCAATCAATTCCTTGATC
>DASQGR010000084.1:0-2685 GCA_035632515.1 Allostellaceae bacterium
ATCGCCTGATAGTAGCCGCCATGCTCGGCCTCGGCTTTCCAGTCGGTGCCGAAGGTGACCGATTGAGCCGCCGCCGCTCCGACAAGGGCCATGACAAGGGCTATGACAAAGGCTGTGCCGGTCGCCAATGCGGCGACGAGAGACAGCAACTTCCGCGCCAGCACGATGTTCATGCCCTTACCGATCCTCGGTGAAATACGGCGCTGCCAATCTAATCGTGGGTTGCCGTGGCGTCGAGTTGTCGTCGTTCGCCCTACTTCGCGGGGTGTTCTCGCAAGCGGCGGGGCTGTGGTGTATGATCGGAAAAACGGCGTTTGCCGCAGCGTGTTGCGGCGGGCCGCGCGAGCGGGGTGGATGATGAAGAATCTGCTGGCCGTGATTGGCGATGGCAACGCCGGACCGGTGCTGGAAGCAGCCTTGAAGGTCGCCCGGAACTTCAACAGCCATATTGTCGGGCTGCACAGCCTCACCACCGAATATGCCGTCGTCTTCGGCGGCGAAATGGGGTTTTCGATCTCCTCCGAGGTCGACCGCACCTTGGAGCGCGAGGGGCATGAACGGCGCGATCAGGCCCGCCGGCTGTTCCGCGACTTCATGACCCAGCAGGGCGTGCCGCTGGCGCCGGGCAACGCCGACAGCAACGGCCCGAGCGCCTCATGGCGCGAGGAGGACGGCCGCCAGAACGCCATCGTCGGCATGATCGGGCGCGTGTTCGACCTGATCCTCGTCGAGCAGCCGGAAAAACTTGCCTCGATCGCCGAGGCGACGCTTGAAGATGCGCTGTTCGAGAGCGGCCGCCCGGTGATGATGGTGCCGAAGGCGTCGCCGCCGACGATGGGCGAGTGCGTCGCCATCGCCTGGAACGGCAGCACCGAGACCGCAACCACGGTGGCGCTTGGCATGCCGTTCCTCAAGCAGGCGAAGGAGATCGTCGTCGTCGCCGTCGGCCCGCAGCACATGCCCGAGCCGGGGCCCAGCGGCGATGAACTCGCCCGCACGCTCGAACAGCACGGCCACAAGGTCAGCCTGCGCACCGCCTTCGGCCGGCAGAAGCCGCAGGGCGAATCGTTCCTGCAGGAGGCGATGGCGGCGGGCGCCGACCTGATGCTGAAAGGCGCCTACACGCAAAGCCGCATCCGCCAGATGATTTTCGGCGGCGCGACCCGGCACATCATCATGGAGTCGAAGATCCCGGTGGTGATGTCGCGCTGAGCCGCCCTGCGGCGTCTTGCCGCGAAGATCGGTATCCACCGGCGAAACCGGGTCCGCTCCCGAACTGGTATCGTCAGGCCGGTTCGCTCAATTGCCACGCGCCATGGAGTGAGGAATGCCAATTGTTCGTGGGTTCGCGGCTGGGGTTGTTTACGCCGTGTTGGCGATGCTGGCGTTGCCGGCAGCGGCGCAAACGCTACCCCCCGGCGATGCCATCGGTTGCGCTTGCCTCAAGCGATCGGTCGATGACGCTCGCGCCGATTGGACGACGCGACAAGGCGCGCTCGATGCCGCCAACGCCGAGCTGGCCCGGCTGGACAACCAGCTCGCCGCGGCGCGCGCCGGCCTCGACGTCAACAACCCGCTGGCGGTCGCCCAGTTCCGCCAATTGCTGGCGCAGCGCGACTCCGCAGCCGAGCGCTCCCGCGGCGAGCTGGTGGCGTCGGCGCAGGCGGCGAATGCCCGCTACAACGCCGCCGTCGGCGACTATAACGGCAACTGCGCCGGCCGCCCGGTACCCCCGCCGCCGCCCGGCCCGTTGACCTGCCCGCGATAGCCTCGCCGACGCCGGCCAACACTCTCCGTCAACCCTGCCGCTCCCTGTAGAGCTGTTCCGGGGCAACCAGCGGCGGGGCGATCTCCGCCCAGGCGCCGTCGCGCCACGCACGGAAGAAACAGTTGCGCCGCCCGGTGTGGCAGGCGACCCCGGTCTGATCGACCAGCAGCAGCACCGTGTCGCCGTCGCAATCGAGGCGCAGCTCCTTGAGCACCTGGACCTGACCCGAGGTCTCGCCCTTGCGCCACAGTGTCCGGCGCGAGCGCGACCAATAGCAGGCGCGGCCCTCCTGCAGGGTGATCCGCACGGCTTCGCGGTTCATCCAGGCGACCATCAGCACCTCGCCGGTATCGTGCTGCTGGGCGATTGCCGGCACCAGGCCATCGGCATCGAACGCGATCTCGGCGAGCGCGCCGAGAATGGCATCGGTCGCGGTCGTGTCGGTCATGGGGCTGCTCCTCCCGGCGGCATTTGGCCGCCCTTGTCAGCGCTCTCGATCACGGATTAGGGTGCCGCGGCGCCGGATACAAGTCCGGTCGGTCCAGCCCGTAGCGAGGATGCCTAACCCTTTGTCGGATCTGATCCTCGAGACGCGCGGGCTGGTCAAGGATTTCCGCGGCTTCACCGCGGTGCGGGGGGTCGATCTCAAAATCCGCCGGGGCACGATCCACGCGCTGATCGGACCGAACGGTGCCGGCAAGACCACCGTCTTCAACCTGCTGACCAAGTTCCTCGAACCGAGCGCCGGCAGCATCATCTACAACGGCGCCGACATCACCGCGCTGCGGCCGGCCGCGGTCGCCCGCCGCGGCCTCGTGCGCTCGTTCCAGATCTCGGCGGTGTTCCCGCATCTGAGCGTGCGCGACAATGTTCGCGTCGCCCTGCAGCGCCCGCTCGGCAACTCGTTCCACTTCTGG
>DASQGR010000085.1:0-11949 GCA_035632515.1 Allostellaceae bacterium
CGAACGCATGGTCTCACTATATCTGTCCGAGACGCGCTTTCACGCAGGGCGAGCGGCGCCTCGGGGCGAGGTGGTTTGCTGATGCTACCCTCGGCTCCCTTTCCTCCCGACAAGCATTCTACGGGAGCGCCTCTCGACGGACCTGCGGCAGCATCCGCGCCGGTCACCGTTTCCGGCACCGTTCCAGTCACTGTTGTCATCGAGGCTGCCGCCGACGGGCAGCGGCTCGACCGCGCCTTGCTGCAACTTTTCCCCGAGCTGTCGCGTACCAGGCTCAAGCAGCTCATCCTCTCCGGACGGGTTCGCGATGCCGCAAATGTGATCCGCGATCCGGCGCGCAAGGTCAAAAGCGGACAAACTTTCGTCGTAATTCTCCCCGAGCCTGACGATGCAACGCCGCAAGCCCAGGCGATCCCGCTCAGTATCCGTTTCGAGGATGCACATCTTATCGTCATCGACAAGCCGGCGGGGCTGGTGGTTCATCCGGCTCCGGGCAATCCCGACGGCACCCTGGTCAACGCGCTCCTCGCCCATTGCGGCGACAGCCTGGCCGGGATCGGCGGGGTCCGCCGGCCGGGTATCGTCCACCGCCTCGACAAGGATACCAGCGGCCTGCTTGTCGTGGCCAAGACCGATGCGGCGCATCGCGCGCTGTCGCGCGATTTCGCGGCGCGGCGGATCGACCGCGCCTATGCTGCGATCGTCTGGGGCGTGCCGCTTCCCGCCGCCGGCGAAATCGCCGGTAATATCGGCCGCAGCGTGACCAACCGAAAGAAGATGGCCGTCGTTGCCGCCAGCCGCGGCAAGCCGGCGGTGACCCGCTATCGCACCGAGCGCGTCTTCGGCCAGAGCGCCGCGCTGATCGAATGCCGCCTGCTCACCGGCCGCACCCATCAGATCCGCGTGCACCTGGCGAATTGCGGCCACCCGCTGATCGGCGATCCGGTTTATGGCAGCCGCGCCGGCCGCGCGATGGCCCGCTTGGGGCCGCTCGGTGCTGCAATTGCCGCCTTCCCGCGCCAGGCCCTGCACGCCCGGCACCTCGGCTTTGTCCATCCGGCGAGCGGCGAAAACCTCGCTTTCGACAGCCCTCTCCCCGACGACATGGCAGGGTTGTTAAGTAGCTTAGAGAGACTTTAAACTGGACAGAAACTGACTATTTCAGTAGGAATTGGGAACGCTGCGCCACAGGCCGCGTTCTATGATTGCAGCGAAAAGGGGAAAATAAAGTCGATGCCGAATCTTTCGGTTCCTTCTCTCTCGGGCGAAGGCAGCTTGACGCGGTATCTCCAGGAGATCCGCAAGTTTCCGATGCTCGAGCCGGAAGAGGAATATATGCTGGCCAAGCGCTGGAAGGAGCGGGAGGACGCCGAGGCGGCGCACCGGCTCGTCACCAGCCATTTGCGCCTCGTTGCCAAGATCGCGATGGGGTATCGCGGCTATGGCTTGCCGCTATCCGAGCTGATCTCGGAAGGCAATGTCGGGATGATGCAGGCGGTCAAGCGCTTCGACGCCGATCGCGGTTTCCGCCTGGCGACCTATGCGATGTGGTGGATCCGCGCGGCGATCCAGGAATATATCCTGCACTCGTGGTCGCTGGTGAAGATGGGCACCACCGCGGCGCAGAAAAAGCTGTTTTTCAACCTGCGCAAATTGAAGGGTCAGCTCCAGGCGGTCGAGGAGGGCGATCTCTCGCCGGAAAACCTCAAGAAGATCGCCACCGAGCTTGATGTGCCCGAGGCCGACGTCATCAGCATGAACCGGCGCCTCGCCAGCCCTGACCATTCGTTGAACGCGCCGCTGCGCAGCGACAGCGAGGGCGAGTGGCAGGATTGGCTGGTCGACGAGACCGAGAGCCAGGAAACCAAGCTCGGCGAGCGCCAGGAATTGGGTCTGCGCCGCGATCTCCTCGAAAAGGCGCTGACCCATCTCAACGAGCGCGAACGCCACATTCTCGGCGAGCGGCGGCTTCGGGACAACCCGACCACGCTGGAGGATTTGTCGCAGCAATACGGCATCTCGCGCGAGCGGGTGCGGCAGATCGAGGTCCGCGCCTTCGAAAAATTGCAAAAGGCGATCAAGGCCGCGGTCGTCGAACGCCGGCTGGTGGCGTAACCCGGCACTCGGCAAAGCCCCGGACCCGCGCCCGCAGCTTCTGCGATCCCGGCACCGCCGGCCGTCGAGCTCCCTGGGCGCATTTTAACTTCCTTTCGCGCCGGCAGCCTGATCTGATTGGCTGCCGCGGCGATGCGGCATGAGGAGCCGGCCGCTGTTCGGCGGCAAGGACGGTTCAAGACGGGGCATCTTGATGGATAAGCACAATATCCACGAGTCGGTCCAGGCGGCCGACCACGACGTGCCGATCCCGTACCGGGAGCGGATCGGCACCTATTACCAAACGCTGGGCTACGGCGCGCCCTACCGCTGGGCGCATTATGCCGAGGTGCCGTTTGCGCCGCTGAAAAAGCCGCTCGGCGAAAGCCGTATCGGGCTGATCACCACGGCGGCGCCATTCCAGCCCGACAAAGGCGACCAGGGGCCCGGTGCGGCCTATAACGGCAGCGCCAAGTTCTACCGGGTCTATTCCGGCGACACCGCGGTCGATCACGATCTGCGCATCTCGCATATCGGCTACGACCGGGTCCACACCACCGCGACGGACAGCAACAGCTGGTTCCCGCTGCCGCTGCTGCGCCAGGTGGCGAAATCGGGGCGGATCGGCGAATTGGCGCCGCGTTTTCACGGCGCGCCGACCAACCGTAGCCAGCGCGTCACCGTGGAGCTGGATTGCCCCGAGCTGCTCGCCCGGCTACGCGAAGACAGGGCCGACGCCGTTATCCTCGTCGCGGTTTGACCCGTGTGTCACCAGACCGTGAGTCTGGCCGCACGCTACCTCGAAGAGCACGGCATCCCGACGGTCGTCATGGGCTGCGCCAAGGACATCGTCGAACATGTCGGCGTCCCGCGCTTTCTGTTCAGCGATTTTCCGCTCGGCAGCTCCACCGGGCGGCCGCACGACCCCGAGTCCCAGGCATTCACCCTGGAGCTGGCCTTGCGCGTCCTCGAAAGCGCGCCGGCGCCGCGCACCACGGTGCAGTCGCCGCTGATCTGGAGCGCGAGCCCCGACTGGAAGCTCGATTTCTCCAATGTCGCCCGCCTGTCGTCCGAGGAGATCGCCCGCCGCCGCGCCGAATTCGACCGGCAGAAGGAGATCGCCAAAGCCATCCGCGAGAAGCCGGCGGCGGAGTAGGCGCCGGTTGTCATTGCGGGTACGGCGAAGCAATCTCGCGCCGGGGATTCTCTGATCGACGAGATTGCTTCGTCGTGCTCCCTAGCAAATGACGGGCGTGCCATGACCAAACCCTTCGCCGGCATCCGCATCCTCGATTTCACCCGCTATGTCGCGGGGCCGTTCGGCACCTATCAGCTCGCGCTGCTCGGTGCCGACGTGATCAAGATCGAGCCGAAAATCGGCGAGGAGATGCGCCATTCGCAGCTGTCGAAAGAGTGGGCGGCAAAGGGGCTCGGGCCGTCGTTTCTCGGGATCAACTCGAACAAGCGCAGCCTCACCCTCGATCTGCAAAAGCCGCAGGCGGTCGAGATCATAAAACGCCTGGCCAAAACCGCCGACGTGGTGTGGGAGAATTTCCGCCCCGGCGTCATGGAGCGTTTCGGTCTCGGCTATGAGGTGCTGACCGCGATCAACCCGCGGCTGATCTATTGTGCGGTGTCGGGGTTCGGGCAGAACGGGCCGGAACGCGGCACCGCGGCTTTCGACGGCAAGCTCCAGGCGATGAGCGGCATCATGTCGATCACCGGCCACGAGGACAAAGGCCCCACCCGCGCCGGCTTCGCGCTGTGCGATACGATCGGCGGGATGACGGCCGCGTTTGCGGTGGCCAGTGCGCTCTACCAGCGCATGGCGAGCGGCAAGGGCCAGTTCGTCGATGTGTCGATGCTCGATGCGGCGCTGTCGTTCCTGTCGGGGCAGGTCGCCGAATACACCGTTGCCGGGCATATCCATCGTCAGTACGGCAACCTGTCGAGCACCGGCAAGCCGACCGGCAGCCGCTTCAAGGCCGGCGAGGGCGACCTGATGCTCGCGGTAATGACCGACCGGCAATTCGCGGGCCTGATGAAGGGGATCGGCCGCGAGGATGCGCTCGCCGATCCGCGCTTCGCCGACTGGCCGGCGCGGATCAAGCACGAGGCCGAATTGCGCGCGATCATCGAGGGCGCGCTCGCCTCGGACACGGCGAAAAACTGGGAAAAACGGCTGACCGCGCTCGACGTGCCGTGCGCCGGCATCTGGGCGATTTCCGAGATCGTCCACCACCCCCAGCTTGCCCATCGCGACGTGCTGCAGAGGGTGCAGTCGGACGAGGGCGAGCTGACCCTGGTCGGCTCGGGGTTCCGCCTGGCGCACGGTGGCGGCGGGATCGACCGCCCGCCGCCGCGCATCGGCGAGCACAACGCCGAAATCCTCGCCGAAGCCGGCTACGACGAGCGCGAGATCGCCGCGCTCAAGGACGGCGGCGTCGTCTGACTTTCGGCAGGGTTGCGGTCCGCCGCTCCGCCACGGCTCGATAGCGGCGGTATCGGCAGCTACCTCTAAGCCAGCAGCTTCTCGAGCCTCTTCGTGATGTCGTCGGGCGAGGTATCCGGGGTGAAGGTCGCGGTAAAGCGGCCCTGCGGGTCCATCACGTAGATCAGAGCGCTGTGGTCCATGTCGTATCCGCCGCCGGCGGTCGGGTGCTTGGCGAAATAGACGCGGTAGACCTTGGCCGCCTGCGCCACCGCCTCGGGCGAGCCGGTCAGCGCGACGATCGGCCCGCCAAAGGCCTCGACATAGGATTTCAGCACCGAAGGCGTGTCGCGCTCCGGATCGACGCTGATGAAAACGATGCCGACCTCGCTCTTCTTTGCGCCCAGCTTGTCGATCGCCAGCGACAGATCGTTGAGCGAGGTTGGGCACACATCCGGGCAATGGGTGTAGCCGAAGAACACGAGTTGCCATTTGCCTTTGAGGTCGGAATCGGTAAACGGCTTGCCGTTCTGGTCGACGAGACTGAACTTGCCGCCGATCGCCGCGGCGAGCGGGCCGCCGGCCACGCCCTTCGCCTGGTCGCGGAAAGCGAGCCCGATCAGCAACCCGGCGACCAGCATCAGCACACCAGCGGACACCGTCGCGATCAGGGCGAAGGGCGGGGTGCGTTTCGTCGGGGCAGGCGGACGAGGCATCGGCGATTCTCTTTAGCGGTGCATCGGCATATCCGCGCCGCCATGCGGGTCGCCGGGGGAGCCGCCAAAGCCCATTGCCCCGACTTTCTCGACCGAGGCGGTGACCTCGCGGCTCCCGGCCTTGGCGAAAGTAAAGGTCAGCGCCACGCTTTGCCCTTCCTTGAGCGGGTGGACGAGCCCCGTCAACATGATGTGATAGCCGCCGGGCTTCAGCGTAACCGCCCGCCCCGCCGGCAGGTCGATGCCGTCGACCTCGCGCATCTTCATCACGCTGCCATCCATTGTCATCGAGTGGAGGTCGGCCTTTTCTGCCGCGGGCGTCGAGACGCCGGTCAGGCGGTCGCCGGTCGGCGCGGTGATCGTCGCATACACTGCGGCGGCCTGGGCGCCTCCGGGAGTGGCGCGGGCCCAGGCGTTGGTGACCTCGACCGGGCCGCTTTGCGCCGCAGCGGAAGCCACCGCAATGAGAAAAAAGCCCCCGCTCGCGGCCACCGCGAGCCGTCTCGATCGCATGGAATCTCTCCGCTGTCGGCGCCCACTGCCGATGTGGGGCAGTTTGTTCTACTCCACCAGCAGCGCCTCGACCTCTGCGATTAGATGGCGCAGATGGAACGGCTTTGCCATCACCCGAGGCCGGTTTGGGGTGAGAAGGTTCTCGTGCAGCACCACCGCGGCAAACCCGGTGATGAACATCACCCGGATGCCGGGCTGGCGCTGGGTCACCTCGCGCGCCAGCGCAATCCCGTCGAGTCCCGGCATCACCACATCGGCGAGCAGCAGGTCGAAATCGGTATCGAGGGCCAGGGCCAAGGCGGCGGCGCCGTCGCCGACCGAATCGACGATGTGCCCGGCACGCTCCAGCCCGCGGGAAAGAAAGATCCGCAGCTGCTCGTCGTCTTCGGCAAGAAGGATGCGCGCCATCTCCACACAGCTCGTATATGGCTGAAAAGGGCTTCCACATCAGCATCTAACACGAGCTAACGCGCGGCGGAAGGCGAGCGGTCCGGTTCTTCGCACAACCGGTGCGGCGGGAGGCTGACAGCGGCGCGGCGTCGCACTAAGCTCGTGTCATGGATGGCGCGACCGCGTTCACTGATGCGACTGCCGCACCGCTCGATCTCAGGCGGCCGGCGGCGCGTGTGCTGCCGCTGGTCGTCGCCTCGCCGCATAGCGGCTCCGACTATCCCGCCGATTTCGTCGCGGCCTCGCGGCTCGACCCGCTGACTCTGCGCCGTTCGGAAGACGCCTTTGTCGACGAGATCTTCGGCGCCGCGCCGTCGCTCGGAGCGCCGCTGCTGGCCGCGCGATTCCCCCGCGCCTATCTCGACGTCAACCGCGAAGCCTATGAACTCGACCCGACGATGTTCGCCGACGCCCTGCCCGACTGGGTGAACGTGCGCTCGCCGCGGGTCCGCATGGGGCTCGGCACGATCGCCCGGGTGGTGGCGAGCGGCGAGGAAATCTATGGCGGCAAATTGTGTTTTGCCGCGGCGCAGGAGCGGGTCGAGACACTGTACCGGCCCTACCACGCGGCCCTCGGCCGGCTGATCGAGGAGACCGAGGCCGCGTTCGGCTTCTGCCTCCTGGTCGATTGCCACTCGATGCCGTCGGGGGCCAGCGCCGGCCCCGGCCGCGAAGCCGCCGACATCGTTCTGGGCGACTGCCACGGCGCCGCCTGCGCGCCGGAGATCGTCGAGACCGCGCGGCGCCACCTCGCCCGCCGCGGGTTTGCCGTCGCGCTCAACATGCCCTATGCCGGCGGCTTCACCACCGGGCATTACGGCCGGCCGCGGCAACGCCGCCACGCCCTGCAGATCGAGATCAACCGCGCGCTTTACATGGACGAGCGCAGCTATCGGCGGCGGCCCGGCTTTGCCCAATTGAGCCAGGAAATGGCGGGGCTGATCGACCGGCTCGGCGCGGTCGCCCAGGAGTGCTTGCCGCAATCGTGCTGATCCGGCGCGCTGATCCGGCCGTTCGGGCAAAAAAAGCGGGCCGTGCTTGTGGCACGGCCCGAGTTCAGGGAGGAAACGCCTAGAAGACGTGCGATAGGGACCATCAGGACGACGATCGATATCGCACTGCACAATTTAGTGTGCGCCGCGGATATGTCAACCCCTCTGACAAGAACGTGGCTGTGGATAAGTTGTTTTCCGGTGAATTGCCGGCTGACGAGGGCTGGGGTACAAAATGTGCGGCGCACAAAGATCATCAGATAAGGCGGGGAGCTGAATGGCCGGAACGAAGCCCACAACAAAGCCGACAACGACTTGGCTAGTCGGTGATATCGGCGGCACCAACGCGCGTTTCGGCCTGGTGTCGCCGGACGGCGAGCTGCTCCATTCGCGCGTCCTGGCCGATGCCGATTATCCCGGAATCGGGGAGGCGATCGAAGCCTACCTGGCCGAACGCGGCGGTTTGCCGCGGCCGCGACGAGGGGCGATCGCCATCGCCTCGGCAATCGCCGGCGATGAGGTGCGGATGACAAATCATCCCTGGACCTTCTCGATCGCCGGCTTGCAAAAGCGGCTGCGCTTTCAGCGGCTCGAGGTCATCAATGATTTCACCGCCCAGGCGCTGGCGCTGCCGCGGCTTCGCGACGGCGACAAGGTCGCGGTCGGCGGCGGCAAGGCCGAGACAGGCTATCCGATCGGCGTGCTCGGCCCCGGCTCGGGGCTTGGCGTTTCCGGGTTGATCCCGTCGGGCGAGCGCTGGCTGCCGCTGGCCGGCGAAGGCGGGCACGCGACGATGCCGCCGTTCACCGCCCGCGAAGGCGCGGTGCTCGATGTCATGCGCAAGCGTTTCGACCACGTCTCCGCCGAGCGGGTGATTTCCGGACCGGGCATCGTCAACCTCTACAATTCGCTGGCGGCGGTCGACGGGGTGCCGGCCAAGCAGTACACCGCGGCGCAGATCACCGACGCCAAGATCGGCAGCGAAGATGCGCTGTGCGGCGAAGCGACCGAAATGTTCTGCGCCATGCTCGGCACGGTGGCGGGCAATTTAGCGCTGACCCTCGGGGCCAAGGGCGGCGTCTATATCGGCGGCGGCATCATCCCGCGGCTCGGCGAGCGCTTTGCCGCATCGCCCTTCCGCCAGCGCTTCGAGGCCAAGGGCCGGTTCCGCGACTATCTCGCGGCGATCCCGACTTTTGTCGTCACCCACAACCTGCCGGCCTTCCTCGGCTGCACCGCAGCGCTGGCGCAGCGTTAGCCGCGCTTGGCCGCGCGGCGCAGGCGGTCGTTGATCGCCCGGCCGAGGCCGCGCTCGGGGATCGGCATTACCGCGATGCCGGCGAAGTCGGGCCGGTCGAGGCGGCGCAGCATCGCGAACAGGTTGGCGGCGGCCTCGGTGAGGTCGCCGGTGCGCGACAGGAAGAGCACCTCGGCAAAACCGGGCGGCGGTTGCCCGAAAGCGAGCAACGCCTCGCCCGGCCGCGCGTCCTGGGCATTTATCCGCAGCGGCAGCCGCGGCGCGTAGTGAGCCGCGAGCTGTCCGGGTGAGCGCGGTGCGGCCGCGTCGCTCTGCGGCGTCGCGATCGGACCGAGCGCCGCCTCCAGCTGCTCGACCGTGACCCCGCCCGGCCGCAACAGCGCGGGCGCGATGCCGGTCAGGTCGAGCACGGTCGATTCCACCCCGACCGCGCAGGCGCCGCCGTCGAGGATCAGCGCGACCCGGCGGCCGAGCTCGGCGGCGACATGCGCGGCGGCGGTCGGGCTGACCCGGCCTGACCGGTTGGCCGAGGGCGCCGCCAGCGGCCGGCCGGCCTCGCGCAGCAGCGCCTGCGCCACCGGATGGGCCGGCACCCGCACCGCCACCGTGTCGAGGCCGGCGCAGGCCAGCAGCGAGACGCCGCTTGCCGCCTGCCGCGGCAGGACAAGGGTCAGCGGCCCGGGCCAGAATTGCGCCGCGGCCTCCCGCGCCCGTGCGTCGAATACCGCAATGGCCTCGGCCTCTGCCATCCCGGGCACGTGCACGATCAGCGGGTTGAAGCGCGGCCGTCCCTTGGCCTCGAAGATGCGGGCGACGGCGCGCTCATCGGTCGCATCGCCGCCAAGTCCGTAAACCGTCTCGGTCGGGAAGGCGACGAGCCGCCCGGCGCGCAGCAATCCGGCCGCGCGGGCAATCGCCTCGGGGGTGGCGGCGACGATTTTCTCCATCACTCGCCACCTTGTCGGCGCGGCGTGCGTCCCGCAAGATCGGCGCGGGAGAGAACGCTCAGGAACACGCATGATCGACAAATTCGTCCGCTCGGTGGCCGAGGCGATGGCCGGGATAAAAGACGGCGCGACCGTGCTGGTCGCCGGCTTTGCCCAGATCGGCGAGCCGCGCGCGCTGGTCGACGGGCTGATCGAGCAGGGCGCCAAGGACCTCACCGTCGTCCACAATACCGCCGGCCGCGGGCGCGAGGGGGTGGCGCGGCTGATCGGCGAGGGCCGGGTGCGCAAGATCATCTGCAGCTTTGCCCGCAGCCGCGGCTCGGTGCTGTTCGAAGAGGTCTACGCCCGCGGCGCGATCGAGCTCGAAATGGTGCCGCAGGGCACCCTGGCCGAGCGCATCCGCGCCGGCGGCGCCGGCATTCCCGCCTTTTTCACCCCGACCGGTGGCGGCACGCTGGTCGCCCGGGGCAAGGAAACCCGGATCATCGACGGCCGCGAATGTGTGCTGGAGCAGGCGATCCGCGGCGACGTCGCGCTGGTCGAGGCCTGGCGCGCGGACCGCTGGGGCAACCTCGTCTATCGCGACGCCGGGCGGAATTTCAATCCGATCGTGGCGGCGGCCGGCACGCTCACCATCGTGCAGGCGCAGAATGTCGCCGAGCTCGGCGAGCTGACCCCGGAAATGATCGTCACTCCCGGCATTTATGTCGATCGCGTGGTGCATGTGCCCTCCGGCGACCCGCCGGTGGTGATCTCGTGAGTTTCCGTCACGTGTCGGCGATCGGCCCTTCACCCCAACCCTCGCCCCGTTTACGGGGAGAGGGCGGGGACCCGCGCCGCAAGCGTGGGAGGGTGCGGGGCAGTGCGTCGCGCAGAGTGGAAAAGTGAGAGGCGAAGAGATGGCCGGTGATTGGAAACCCTGGACCCGCGAGGCGCTGGCGGCGCGGGTGGCGCAGGACATCCCCGAGGGCTGGTACGTCAATCTCGGCATCGGCATTCCGACCCTGGTCGGCAATTGCGTGCCGCCCGACCGCGAGGTGGTGCTGCACTCCGAGAACGGCATCGTCGGCATGGGGCCGGCGCCGGCTCCCGAGGCGCTCAACCCGTGGCTGGTCAATGCCAGCCGCCAGCACGTCACCTTGCGCACCGGCGCCAGCTATATGAACCATGCGGACAGTTTCGGCCTGGTGCGCGGGGGGCATCTCGATCTGTGCGTGCTCGGCGGGTTCCAGGTGGCCGAGAACGGCGACCTCGCCAACTGGTCGCGCTCCCAAACCGACAATGCCCCGGCGATCGGCGGGGCAATGGACCTCGCGGTCGGCGCCAAACGCATCTGGGTGGTGATGGAGCACACCACCAAAAGCGGCGAGAAACGCCTGTTGCGACGCTGCACCTATCCGCTCACCGCCACCGGCTGCACCAAGAGGGTCTACACCGACCTTGCGGTGATCGACGTGACCGACAAGGGTTTTGTCGTCGTCGACACGGTGCCGGGCCTGCCCTTCGACGAGCTCCAAGCGCGTACCGACGCGCCGTTGCGCCAAGCCTGAGAGAGCGAGATTATGAACTTTGACAGCGAAGCCGATTTCATCGTCGTCGGGGCGGGCTCGGCCGGGTGCGTGCTGGCCAACCGGCTGACCGCCGATCCCGGCACCTCGGTGTTGCTGCTCGAAGCCGGCGGCAAGGACACCAATGCCTGGATCCACATCCCGGCCGGGTTCTACCGCAACATCTTCAACCCGGCGATCACCTGGGTCTACGAGACCGAACCGTTGCAGGCGCTCGGTGGGCGGCGGATGCAATGGCCGCGCGGCAAGGTGCTGGGCGGCTCGTCGTCGATCAACGGCCTCATCTACATCCGCGGCCAGAAGCAGGATTTCGACCATTGGCGCCAGCTCGGCAATACCGGCTGGTCGTATGAGGACGTGCTGCCCTATTTCCGCCGCGCCGAGCACCAGGAACGCGGCGGTGACGAATTCCACGGCACCGGCGGGCCGCTGAGCGTCAGCGACATGCGCGCCCGGCACGAGCTGCATGACGCCTTTATCGAGGCGGCGCAGGAGGCCGGCTACAAGTTCAATCCCGATTTCAATGGCGCCGAGCAGGAAGGGGTCGGCACCTACCAGCTCACCGTGCGCAAGATGCGCCGCGCCAGCACCGCCGTGACCTATCTGCGCCCGGCGATGAAACGCCCCAATCTCAAGGTCGAAATCCGCGCGCTGGCGCAGCGGGTGATCTTCGACGGCAAGCGCGCGATCGGCCTCGAATACCGCCAGGACGGGCAGATCCGCCGCGCCCGCGCGCGCCGCGAGGTGCTGCTCGCCGGCGGCTCGCTGCAATCGCCGCAATTGCTGCAGCTATCCAGGGTCGGGCCGGCGAAACTGCTCCGGGAGCATGGCATCGAAATCGTGCACGAACTGCCGGGGGTCGGTGAGAACCTCCAGGACCATATCGGCTGCCGGGTCATCTACAAGGTCAAGAAAGCCAACACGATCAACGAGATCTCGCGCAGCTGGCTGCGCCAGGCGTGGGCGGGGATGGAGTATGT
>DASQGR010000086.1:0-7635 GCA_035632515.1 Allostellaceae bacterium
GCGCCGCGGTGATCGAGATTGACCAGGATCTCCAACCCGCGGCGGATGATGTCGTGCGATTTTCGGCCCTTGATGTTGACGACAAAGCCGACACCGCACGAGTCATGCTCGTTGCGTGGATCGTAGAGCCCAGGTCCTCTCGCTTCTTCCATACTCGAATGCTCTTGTTTTCGGTAAAATCTCGGGAATTTTTCGCAAATACCGGCCAGCGTGACACAGCACGTCGGGACAGTATGCCTGACATTTTCAAGGAACGCGAATCGGCTTTGACCACGGGGCTCTATTTTCGGCTGCAGCCTCTTTGCCGCGGCCCGGCGCGCCCTAGCCGATCCCGTAGCGCTTGGCCCAGCCGAGCCCGGCGACGGTGTCGCCCTTGGGCCGGTATTCGCAGCCGATCCAGCCGGTGTAGCCGATCTCGTCGAACAGGTCGAAGAGGAATGGATAATTGATCTCGCCGACATCGGGCTCGTGCCGGCCGGGGGTGCCGGCAATCTGGACATGCGGGTACATGCCGGCCAATTCGCGGATCGTCGGCGCCAGATCGCCGCGCATGATCTGCACGTGATAGAGGTCGAGCTGGAGCCTCAGATTCGGCCGGTCGACCGCCGCGATGATCGGCATCGCCTGGGCCGTGGTGTTGAGGTAGTAGCCGGGGATGTCGCGGGTGTTGATCGGCTCGATGATCGCGGTGACGCCCTCGCGCGCCAGCCGGTCGCCGGCCCAGCGCAGATTGTCGATATAGGTCGGCAGCGCCTCGGTCTTGTCGCGCCCCTCGGGCCATAGCCCGGCCATCGCATGGAGGGTCTTGCATTTCGCCGCCTTGGCGTAGGGGATCGCGGTTTCGACGGCCTTGCGAAACGCGTCCTGCCGCCCCGGCAGCGCGGCGAACCCGCGTTCGCCCTTCGCCCAGTCCCCCGGCGGCAGGTTGAACAGCGCCAGGGTCAGCCGGTTGCGCTCCAGCCGCTCGGCGATCGCCTCGGGGGGGAAATCGTAGGGGAACAGGAACTCGACGCCCTTGAACCCGACCTTCGCCGCTGCATCGAAGCGGTCGAGGAAATTCGGGATCTCCTGGAACATCATGCTGAGATTGGCAGCGAAATTCGGCATCGGCGGGCTCCTCGGCGTTGGCGGCGGCGCGGCGGGCCGCTACTGTTCCGCCTAGCGCCGGCCGATACAAGCCCCGTTTGGGCGTGAGGGCCGCCGGGAGGCAATCATGGGCGTGCTGCTGGGTGCGATCGCCGACGACTTCACCGGCGCGACCGATCTCTGCAATACGCTGGTGCGGCGCGGCATGAAAACCGTGCAGCTGATCGACGTTCCCGGCCCGAACAGCGCGGCGCCCGACGCCGAAGCCGTGGTGATCGCGCTCAAGAGCCGGACCATCCCGGCCGGCGACGCGGTCGCGATGAGCCTCAAGGCGCTGGCCTGGCTGCGGCAGGCGGGGGCGCGGCAGATCCTGTTCAAATATTGCTCGACCTTCGATTCGACCGACGCCGGCAATATCGGCCCGGTGGCCGAGGCGCTGCTCGACGCGCTCGATGCCGATTTCACCCTCTACTGCCCCGCTTTCCCCGAGGCCGCACGGACGATCTTCAAGGGCTACCTGTTCGTCGGTGACGTGCTGCTCTCGGAATCGGGGATGCGCGACCACCCACTGACCCCGATGCGCGACCCCTCGCTGGTGCGGGTGCTGCAACGCCAGAGCCGCGGCAAGGTCGGGCTGGTGCAGCACGCAACCGTCGCCAAGGGCGCCGAGGCGATTGCCGGTGCCTTTGCCGAGTTGCGGGCGGGCGGCTTCCGCCACGCGATTGTCGATGCGATCGCCGACCACGATCTCGAAGCGATCGGCGAGGCGGCGAAGGATTTCGCGCTGATCACCGGCGGCTCCGGGATCGCGCTCGGCCTGCCGGGGAATTTCCGCCGACTGGGGCTGATCGGCGATGGCGGCGGCGCCGACATTCTGCCCCGGATCGGCGGCAAGGCCGCGGTGCTGTCGGGCTCGTGCTCGGTCGCGACCCTGGCGCAACTCGCCTATATGCGCGAGCGCGCGCCGGTGTTCACGATCGACCCGCTCGCCGCCGCGGCGGGACGCAGCATCGCCGACGAAGCGCTCGCCTGGGCCGCCGATAGGCTGGGCGACGCGCCGATCCTGTTCGCCGCGACCGCTCCGCCCGAAACGGTGGCGGCGGTGCAGCAGCAGCTCGGCCGCGAACAGGCCGGCGCACTGATCGAGAAAATCATGGCGGAAATCGCCCGCGGCCTCGTCGCCCGCGGCGTCCGCCGCCTCGTCGTCGCCGGCGGCGAGACCGCCGGCGCCGTGGTGCAGGCGCTGGGCATCACCGGGCTGCGCATCGGCCGCCAGATCGACCCCGGCGTGCCGTGGACGGTCAGCCTCCCCGGCAGCCTCCCCGGCGAGCCGGCGCTGGCCCTCGCCCTCAAATCGGGCAATTTCGGCGCGCCCGACTTCTTTCTCCGCGCGTTTGCGGCATTGGAGGAGGCAACGCGATGACCGACGCCAAGGCTCGCGAGGCGATCTGCACGCTGGGCGCCTCGATCTTCGAGCGCGGGCTGACCGCCGGCTCGTCGGGCAATATCAGCGTCAGGGTCGAGGGCGGTTGGCTGATGACCCCGACCAACGCCTCGCTCGGGCGGCTCGACCCGGCGCGGCTGGCGACGCTCGACGACAGCGGCAAGCTCGTCGGCGGCGATCCGCCGACCAAGGAAAGCTTCCTCCATCGCGTCATGTACGAGGAACGCGCCGACACGGGCGCGGTGGTGCACCTGCACTCGACGCATTCCGTCGCGGTCTCCTGCCTCGCCGAGCTGGATCCACACGACGTGCTGCCGCCAATCACCGCCTATTACGTAATGCGCGTCGGCCGGCTGCCGCTCGTCCCCTATTTCAAGCCCGGCGACATGGCGCTGGCCGAGGCGGTGCGCGGCTTCGCCTCGAAACACCATGCGGTGCTGCTCGCCAATCACGGGCCGGTGGTGGCCGGGTCGAGCCTCGACGCCGCGGTCAACGCGATCGAGGAGCTTGAGGAAACCGCCAAGCTCTATTTGCTGCTGCGCGGCGCCAAGACGCGCTTCCTGTCCCCCGAACAGGTGAAGGAGCTGCTCCCATGACGCGCGTTCGCCACGCGGTTTGCGCCGTTGCCGCAGCCCTGCTCCTGCTGGCACACCCGGCCGGCGCCGAGGAAAAGCCGATCACCATCGGGCTCAGCATGGCGCTGACCGGGGGGCTTGCCGCGGTCGGCAAGACGGGGCTCCTCGCCTTCCAGATCTGGGCCGAGGACGTCAACAAGAAGGGTGGGCTGTTGGGCCGGCCGGTCAAGCTCATCTACTACGACGACCAGAGCAACCCGGCTACGGTGCCGGGCATCTACACGAAGCTGATCGACATCGACAAGGTCGACCTGCTCGTGTCCGGCTATGCCACCAACATGGTGGCACCGGCAATGCCGATCGTGATGCAGAAGAACCGGCTGTTCTTCGGCCTGTTCGCGCTCGCCATCAATGTCGAGTTCCACTATCCGAAATATTTCTCGATGCTGACCTTTGGCCCCGACCCGAAGCCGACCTTCTCGAAAGGCTGGTTCGAGCTGGCGATGGCGCAGAACCCGAAGCCGAAGACCGTGGCGCTGGTCACCGCCGACGCCGAATTCGGCCGCAACGCGCTCGACGGCGCGCGGCAGAACGCCAAGGAAGCCGGGCTGAAGATCGTCTACGATCGCGCCTATCCGCCGACCACGGTGGATTACGCGCCGATCGTCCGCGCGGTGCAGGCGGCGAACCCCGACATCGTCTTTGTCGCCTCCTACCCGCCCGATACCGTCGGCATCCTGCGCGCGGTCAAGGAGCTCAATTACAAGCCCAATTTCTTCGGCGGCGTGCTGGTCGGCACCGCTTCGGCGGCATTGCGCACGCAGCTCGGGCCGTTGCTGAATGGGGTTGTGGTCGGCGAATTATGGGAGCCGGCGAAGACGATGGACTTCCCCGGCGTTTGGGATTTCCTCAAGAAATACCAGCCCCGGGCTCAGGCCGAGGGGGTCGACCCGCTGGGCTATTTCCTGCCGCCCTTCGCCTATGGGGAGATGCAGATATTGGCCGAGGCCATCACCGCGACCGGCGGGCTCGACGAGGACAAGCTCGCCCAATACATGCACAGCCACACGTTCAAGACCATCGTCGGCGACATCACCTTCGGCGCCGACGGCGAATGGACCGAGCCGCGCAACCTGTTCGTCCAGTATCACGGCATCAAGGACAGCAATATCGAGCAGTTCCGCGATGATGCGCACATCACGATCCTCTACCCGAAGCAGTTCAAGACCGGCGAGCTGATCGCGCCGTTCGCCAAGGCACGGGAGTAGAACGGGTCGCGATCAACATTGCGGCAGGCAGCGCCCCCGTAGGAAGCCCCCCGGAAGGCAGCACCGCGGCAGGCAGCGCCGCGGCAGGCCGGTCCCTCGTATCACTTCATCCGGGCGAAATAATCCTCGTACGGAATGTCGTTGCTGATCAGCACGCCGCCGTCGACGTCAAGGGCGATGCCGGTGACCATGCTCGATGCCGGGCTGGCCAGGAACAACACCGCGTCGGCGATGTCCTCGGGCTCGACCATGCGGCCGAGCGGGATTTTTTTCGCCCGCTGCGCCTTCTGCTCCGGGGTCGGCGCGGCGCCGGCAAAGGGGGTCGCGGTCGGACCGGGGCACACCGCGTTGACCCGGATGTGGTCCGGCGCCAGCTCGTAGGCGGCATGGCGGGTGAGGCCGAGCACCCCGGCCTTCGACGCCGAGTAGTTGGCGCCGCCGCCGAACGAGATGCGCCGCCCGGCAATCGAGGCGATGTTGACGATCGCGCCGCCGCCGCGGGCCTTCATGTGCGGCAGCACCGCCTGGATGCCGTTGAAGACGCCGCCGAGATTGACCCCGATCACCCGGTCCCACTCGGCAACGGTCATGGTGCCGAGCGTCTTCTGGGTGATCGTGCCGGCGCAGTTGACCAGCACGTCGATCCCGCCCGAGGCGGCAGCGGTCTCGCCGGCAAGCTTCGCCCAGCCCGGCCCGTCCGACACGTCGAGCCGATGCGCCGCTGCTTTCACGTTATGGCCGATCTCGGCCGCCACCCGCTCGGCGGCCGCGCCGTCGCGGTCGATGACGTGGACGGTGGCGCCGGCAGCGGCAAAGCCGCGGCACGAGGCGGCGCCGATACCGCTGCCCCCGCCGGTCACCAGCACGGTCTTTCCGGAAAAATCTGCGGCCATTCCATTCGCTCCCTGCAATGCGTCGAGGGATCATAGCGCGATGCCGTGGCGGCAACGATCCGCTATGCTGGCAATGCTCCGCCGCCGCCTGAGATGCCTCGATGACCTACGCCGCACCGCTTGCCGATATGCGCCTCGTCCTCGACGCCCTCGGCGGGTTGCCGAAGGATGCCGCCGAGGTCGCCGATGCGATCCTCGGCGAGGCGGCGAAGTTTGCCGAGAACGAGCTGGCGCCGCTGAACCAGCCGGCCGACCGCATCGGCAGCGTCCTCGAAAACGGCGTCGTGCGCACGCCGCCGGGGTTTCGCGAGGCCTATCGGCAATATGTCGCGGGCGGCTGGAACGGGCTCACCTGCGAGCCCGAGATCGGCGGCCAGGGACTGCCGCTGGCGCTGGCGGTGCCGCTCACCGAGATGTGGAACGCCGCCTGCATGGGCTGGGCGCTGTGCCCGCTGCTCAATCACGGCGCGGTCGACATGCTGTCGGCGCATGGCTCGCCCGAGCAGAAGCGGCGCTACCTCGACAAGCTGGTCTCGGGCGAATGGACCGGGACGATGAACCTGACCGAGCCGCAGGCCGGGTCCGATCTCGGCGCGCTGAAGACCCGCGCGGCGCCGGCCACGGATGAGCGCTGGGGCGAGCATTACCGCATTACCGGCCAGAAGATCTTCATCACCTACGGCGACCACGACCTGACCGACAACATCGTCCATATGGTGCTGGCGCGCCTGCCCGATGCACCGCCGGGCAGCCGCGGCATCTCGCTGTTCCTGGTGCCGAAATTCCTGCTCGACGACGACGGCAAGCCGGCCGAGCGCAACGACGTCCGCACCCTGCGCCTCGAGGAAAAGCTCGGCATCCACGCGTCGCCAACCTGCGTGCTTTCCTACGGCGACGAGGCGGGGGCCATCGGCTGGCGCATCGGCGAGCCGCATCGCGGCCTCGAAGCGATGTTCACGATGATGAACAGCGAGCGCCTGCTGGTCGGGGTGCAGGGAGTGGCGATCGCCGAGCGCGCCTACCAGACCGCGCTCGCCTATGCTCGCACCCGGGTGCAGGGCCAGCCGATCGGCCTGCCGCGCCGCGAGGCGACGCCGCCGATCGTCCACCACCCGGACGTGCGCCGCATGCTGCTGTCGATGCGCGCCGGCGCCGAAGCCGCGCGGGCGCTCGCCTATTACGCCGCCGCAATCATCGACGAGTCGCGCCGCGCCGGCGACGACAAGGCCCGGTTCCGCGCCCAGCGCCGCGCCGACCTGCTTATCCCGGTGGTCAAGGCGTGGTGCAGCGATCTCGGCATCGAGATCGCCTCGACCGGGGTGCAGGTGCATGGCGGCATGGGCTACATAGAGGAGACCGGCGCCGCCCAACATTTGCGCGATGCCCGCATCGCCGCGATCTACGAAGGCACCAACGGCATCCAGGCCGGCGATCTGGTCGGCCGCAAGCTGGGGCGCGACAAGGGCGAGGCGGCGCGCGAGCTGTTTGCCGAGATCGAAACCGGGCTGCCCACGCTGTCGGCGGCCGAGCTGGCGCCGCTCCGCAACCCGCTCGCCGACGGGCTGGCGGCGCTCTGCGACGCAACCGCCTGTCTGGTCGATGCAGACCCCGCCATCGCCGCTGCCGGGGCGGTGCCCTACCTCAACCTGTTCGGCACGGTGATGGGCGGCTGGCTGATGGCGCGGCTGGCGGTGGCGGCAAGGGAGGCCGGCCACCCGCTTGCCGCCGCGAAGCTCGCCACGGCGACCTTTTATGCCGAGCACTACCTCGCCCGCGCGCCGGGCCTGCTGCCGGCGATCAAGGGCGGCGCCACGGTCGTCGATTTCAACCCAGACGCGCTGTAGGGATGTTTTTTGCCGTCGTCCACCTGCGAAAGTGGAGGCCCAGAGGCACATGCGCGTCTCTTGCCCTGGGTTTCCGCTTCCGCGGGAAATGACGACGTAATGTAGCGCCATGCCGGTGACCATCGCGCCGACGCCACGGCCCGACAATATCCGGCTCGGCATTCTCTACATGGTCGCGTCGGTGTTTTTGTTCTCGATCCAGAACGCGATCGGCAAGTGGCTGGCGCAGACCTACCCGATCCCGATGCTGGTGTTCTTTCGCAGCTTTGTCGCGCTGCTGCCGTCCTTCATCCTGGTGATGCGCGCCGGCGGGTTGCAGGTGATGCGCACCAACAGGCTCGGCGCGCAGGCCGGCCGCGCGGCGATCTGGGGCGGCTCCAACGTCGCCTCGTTCATCGCTTATCACCTGCTGCCGCTGGCTGACGCGATCGCGCTGACCTTTGCCGCGCCGTTATTCCTGACGGCGCTGTCATTTCCGCTCCTCAAGGAGCGGGTCAGCCGCGAGCGCTGGATCGCGGTCAGCGT
>DASQGR010000087.1:0-14764 GCA_035632515.1 Allostellaceae bacterium
CGGGCTGCTGCGCAAGCCGGCGGCGGCGTCGCCGGCGGCTGCCGTCGTTGCCGGCGACGCAATGCAATCCCCATCCGCCCGCGGCTGAGCCGCATGAAATTGCGGCGGCGCCTGACGGCGGGCGCTACGCCGCCTTCAACAGCCCGCGCAGCACGTATTGCAGGATGCCGCCGTGGCGGAAGTATTCGACCTCGTCGAGCGTATCGATGCGGCAGGTCAGCGGAACCGTGCGGGTCGCGCCATCGGGATCGTGGATCGTCAGGGTCAGATCCATGCGCGGCTTGAGGCCGGCGGCGACACCGGTGATGTCGAGCGTCTCGGCGCCGGTCAGCTTCAGGGTCTGGCGGGTGGTGCCGTCCTTGAACTGCAGCGGCAGCACCCCCATGCCGACCAGGTTGGAGCGGTGGATGCGCTCGAAGCTCTCGACGATCACCGCCTTGACCCCGAGCAGCAAGGTGCCCTTGGCCGCCCAGTCGCGTGACGAGCCGGTGCCGTATTCCTTGCCGCCGAAAATGACCAGCGGCACGCCGCGCTTCTGGTATTCCATCGCCGCGTCGTAGATCGGCATCACCGTGCCGTCGGGCATCAGCTTGGTCATGCCGCCTTCGACCCCCGGCACCATCTCGTTCCTGATGCGGATATTGGCAAAGGTGCCGCGCATCATCACGTTGTGGTTGCCGCGCCGCGCGCCGTAGGTATTGAAGTCGCTGGGCCGCACCTGATAGCTGATCAGGTAATCGCCGGCGGGGCTTTCGACCTTGATGCTGCCCGCCGGCGAGATGTGGTCGGTGGTGATGCTGTCGCCGAAGATCGCCAGCTCGCGCGCCCCGACGACATCCTTCACCGGCCCCGGCTCCTTCGGCATGTTCTCGAAATAGGGCGGCAGGGCGAGATAGGTCGAGGCGTCCTCGAATCCATAGGTCATCCCGCCCGTGCCGGTGACGGCGCGCCACTCGGGCGGTCCCTCGAAGACATTGCCATAGCGCTGCTGGAAGCTCCCGCGCTGCACCGCGCTGCGCACGGTGTCGGCAACCTCCTGATTGGTCGGCCAGATGTCGCGCAGATACACGGGCTTGCCGTCGCTGCCTTCGCCGAGCGGCTCGGCGGCGAGGTCGATGCGCACCGTCCCGGCCAACGCATAGGCGACGACCAGCGGCGGCGAGGCGAGGTAGTTCGCCCGTACCAGGGCATGGATGCGCCCCTCGAAATTGCGGTTGCCCGAGAGCACCGCGGCGACCGCCAGATCGCCGTCCTCGATGGCCTCGGCGACCGGCTCCGGTAGCGGCCCGGAATTGCCGATGCAGGTCGTGCAGCCGTAACCGACGAGGTTGAAGCCGAGCTTGTCGAGGTATTCCTGCAGCCCGGCCTTGGCGTAGTAGTCGCTGACCACCTGGCTGCCCGGGGCGAGGCTGGTCTTGACCCACGGCTTGACCTTGAGGCCCTTTTCGGCCGCCTTCTTGGCGAGGAGGCCGGCGGCGAGCATCACGCTCGGGTTCGACGTGTTGGTGCACGAGGTGATCGCGGCAATCACCACGTCGCCGTCATGCAGCTCGTAATCGGCGCCGGCAACCTTTTGCGAGCGCGCGGCCGTCACGCCCGGCGCCAGGCGCGGCAACTCGCTGTCGAACGCCTTGCCGGTATCGGAGAGCGCGACCCGGTCCTGCGGCCTTCGCGGCCCGGCCAAGGACGGCTCGACCGTCGCCAGGTCGAGTTCCAGCGTGTCGGTGAACACCGGGTCGGGGGTCGATTCGTCGCGCCACAGCCCCTGCGCCTTGGCATAGGCCTCGACCAGCTTGACCCGCGCCGGGTCGCGCGCGCTGATCGTCAGGTAGCGGATCGTCTCGGCATCGATCGGGAAGAAGCCGCAGGTGGCGCCGTATTCGGGCGCCATGTTGCAGATCGTCGCGCGGTCGGCGAGCGCCAGCGCGGCGATGCCGGGGCCGTAGAACTCGACAAACCGGCCGACGACACCACGCCGGCGCAGCATCTGGGTCACGGTCAGCACCAGATCGGTCGCGGTCGCGCCCTCGCGCAGCTTGCCCGTCA
The DNA here is from genome assembly GCA_035632515.1 of Allostellaceae bacterium. Classification (GTDB taxonomy): domain Bacteria; phylum Pseudomonadota; class Alphaproteobacteria; order ATCC43930; family CGMCC-115725; genus DATARH01. The sequence continues at coordinate 2,047 of DASQGR010000087.1, forward strand.
GCTTCATGCCGACCACCTCGGGGATCAGCATGGAGAGCGGCTGGCCGAGCATCGCCGCCTCGGCCTCGATGCCGCCAACCCCCCAGCCGAGCACGGCGAGGCCGTTGACCATCGTGGTATGGCTGTCGGTGCCGACCAGCGTGTCGGGATAGGCGATGGTTTTTCCGGCCTCGTCGGTGGCCCACACCACCTGCGACAAATATTCGAGGTTGACCTGGTGGCAGATGCCGGTGCCCGGCGGCACCAGCCGGAAATTCTCGAACGCATCCTGACCCCAGCGCAGGAACCGATACCGCTCGCCGTTGCGCTCGAACTCGGTCTTGACGTTGGCGGCAAAGGCGGCGGCATTGCCGAAATTGTCGATCTGCACCGAATGGTCGATGACGAGATCGACCGGCGATAGCGGGTTGATCTTGGCCGGGTCACCGCCGAGATCGACCATCGCCGCGCGCATCGCCGCAAGGTCGACCACCGCCGGCACCCCGGTGAGGTCTTGCATCAGCACCCGGGCGGGACGAAACGCGATCTCGCGGTCGGAGCTCTTGGTCTGCAGCCAGGCGCCGAGCGCCTTGATGTCGTCGACCGTGACGGTGCGGCCGTTTTCCAGGCGCACCAGGTTTTCCAGCAGGACCTTCAGCGAAAACGGCAGGCGCGACACGTCGCCGAGACCCGCCGCCGTGGCGGCCGCGTCGAGGCTGAAATAATCGTAGCTCATGCCGTCGACGGAGAGGGTGCGGCGGGTTTTCAGGGTGTCGTTACCGATGACGCTCACGGGAAATCTCCTGTCGAAAGCTCGGGCTACCGCTTCTCTTACTCGCTTTGGCCGGATCAAGGCCGGGCAAGGCGGTCGGAAAGGAGGCTAGGCTCAGCAATACGTTCTGGCAGCTACGATAGCGTCCCGCGCCGCGCATCCTCAAGGGCGCACCGCAGCGCAGATCGCGACCGGGTAGGCGTAATGGATGGCCTCGCCGTCGAGCCGGACCGGGATGCCGAGGCTATCGTCGCTCGCCGACGCGCGAAACAGTTCGACGATTTTGATATCGTCGCCCGGGTTCGGATACGAGCGCGCCAGCAGATTGCTGACCACATCGCACAATTCCGTGAACCTGACCTGCGGCTCCCCGAGGCCGGCGGCGGCGAACAGGCGTTTCATCTCGCTCAGCGGCAAGGCGCGCGTATGCGAAGGATCGCGCAGGCGTTCGAGGCGATTGAACGCAGCCGCCTTTGCCGGGTCCTCGGACGGGCAGCTGTCGACGACGACGATGCGGCCGCCCGGCGCGCAGACCCGCACCATTTCGCGCAGCACCGCCAGCGGATCGAGAAAATGGTGAAAGGAGAACCGGGTGGCGACGATGGTGAAACTGCCGTCGCCATAGGGCAGCGTGGCGACGTCGCCCTGATCCCAGCTCGTGTTCGCGAGCCCTTTTTCCCGTGCCGTCCGGCGCGCCTGGTCGAGCATCGCCGGGGTCACGTCGATGCCGGTGGCCTGGCTCACATGCGGCGCAAAGGCGGTTGCGACCAGCCCGCCGCCGCAGGCGACGTCGAGCACTCGATCGTCGGGGCCGGGATCGGCAGCTTCGACGATCGCCCGCAGCGCGTCTTCGCTTTTGATCGGCGCCGCGGCATTGAAGACGGTGGCCTGGCGGGTGAACTGGTCGCGGATCAGATCGTCGTGAGTGGCGCCGCTCATACATATTCCTCCAAACGCCTGCGACCGCGCGCGGTCAGTGCGACCCCGCCATCGGCGTCGCACACCACTAGATCATCGCTCAGCGCATCTTCCCAAGCGCAATTCAAGGGGCAGGTGCTGCTCCATGCCGCACGCACCTCGGCGAGGCGGCGCGGCCGCGCATCGACCCAGCCGAGAAACTGCACCATCAGGAATTTCGCTTCGCTGGCCATCGCCCCGTCTCCGCCCGGCAAAGGGACGCAGACTATTGCAGCGGTACCTGCGGCTGTCCAATATATGGAAATCGGAAGTTCAATATGTTTTGAATATGGAGCTGCGCCATCTCCGCTATTTCGTCGCGGTTGCGGAGGAGGGGCATGTCACCCGCGCGGCCGAGCGGCTCGGCATCCAGCAGCCGCCCCTGAGCCAGCAGATCCGCGCGCTTGAAGCCGAACTCGACGCCCAGCTGTTCCACCGCAAGCCGCGCGGGGTCGATCTGACCCCGGCCGGGCGCGTCTTTTTCGAAGAGGCCAAAGCCATACTGGCGCGGGCGAGCGAGGCGGCGGCCGCAACCCGGCGCGCCGCACGCGGCGAAGCCGGACGGGTCGGGCTTGGCTTTACCAGCTCGGCCTCGTTCCACCCGTTTGTGCCGCGGGCGATCCGCGCCTTTCGCGAGGCTTATCCGCTGGTCGCCTTCGCGCTTGAGGAAAGCGGCACGGTGGAACTGGTCGAGGCGCTGCGGGCGGAGCAGATCGACGCCGCCTTTATCCGTTCGCCGGTCGGCGCGATCGCGGGGGTGGCGGTGCATCCGGTGCTCGACGAGCCGATGGTCGTGGCCCTGCCGAGCGGCCACCGTCTTGCCGGCCCGCCGGGGGCGGTGCGACTCGGCGCGCTCGCCGACGAAACCTTCATCCTCTATCGCCGCCCGGTCGGGCCGGGACTGCACGATGCGATAATCGCCGCCTGCGACCGCGCCGGGTTCAGTCCGAATATCGGCCAGGAAGCGCCGCGCATGCTGTCGACCCTGAGCCTGGTCGCGGCCGGGCTCGGCGTATCGCTGGTGCCGGCCTCGATGAGCCGGCTCGAAGCCGAAGGCGTCGCCTACCGCCGGCTCGAACCGTCGACGACGCAATTGACGGCACCGCTCAACCTGGCCTATCGGCGCGGCGAGTTTTCCGCCGCGGTGCGGGCTTTCATCGCCTTGGTGCAAAAAAGCGCGACGGCCGAATGATCGTCATTCCCCGGGCGCACGGTTTTGACACCTGCGCCCGATCGGCCCATATATCCTGGGCCAGACGGTCGGATGGCCGCTTTTCGCCCGGCTCAGGCTTGGGCGGAGGGAGGAAAGTCCGGGCTCCACGGAGACACGGTGCCGGTTAACGGCCGGCGGGGGCGACCCTAGGGATAGTGCCACAGAAAACACACCGCCGAGCCCGCGCCCTCCCCTGGGATGACGTGGGCGGCAAGGGTGAAATGGTGCGGTAAGAGCGCACCGCGTTGTCAGCAATGACAATGGCAGGGAAAACCCCACCGGGAGCAAGACCAAGTAGGGGCGGCAGGCACGGCCTCAAAACCGTGCCGGGCGAGTCTTCGCGCCGCCGCCCGGGTCGGTCGCGTGAGGCGTTCGGCGACGAGCGCCCCAGATGAATGGCCATCCCCGCCCCCCGGGAAACCAAAGGGCGGGACAGAACCCGGCTTATAGACCGTCTGGCCTACTCTCCCCTGGCCCTACTCCCTTTTCTCTCTCAAACGCGGTTTGGCTTGGCGCAGGGCCGCTCGGCCCAAGCCAGCCCAAGAGAACAAAAACAGAACTCACGTTCTTGCAATAGTGCAGCGCCGAGGCGATAGACTACATCGTGTGTCTTGACTGCCGATTCCATGCGAACATTTTGAATCGGCGGTAAAGACCACGTTTTATTAGGGAATGGACTTGACGGCCCATTCCAGCCCATGCTATCCCATTCTCACCCAAGGACGTGCGCTGGTGCTGGGGGGAACTCACCAGCGCAACCGGGCCCGCCCCTTGCCGGGCGTCCGTTGGGGGAGCGTTGGGGGAAGTGAGTGGAACTGTTTCTGTCCACTTTCGTGAACAAGGTCGACCGCAAGGGGCGAGTTTCAGTGCCGGCGACCTTTCGCTCCACCCTCGCAACCAACCGCCATCCGAACCAGGTGGTGCTGATCCCTTCGTTCAAGGTCGATGCGATAGACGGTACCGGCAGCGACCACCTGAATCAAATGATGGAGGGATTGAATACTCTCGACCAGTATTCGCAGCGACGCGACGACATGGCGTTGCTTTTCGCCGACTCGCGATCGTTGACCATGGACGGCGAAGGCCGAATCGTTCTCCCCGACGACCTCAAGGAATACGCGCATATCGACAGCGAGGTCGCCTTTGTCGGCCTCGGCACGACCTTTCAATTGTGGGAACCGAAAGGTTTCGCCGCGCACCGCGCCGCAGCGCTAGAGCGCGCGCGCTCCAGCGGCGCCACCCTGCCGCCCGGCGGCGGCGCGCGGTAGACGCGATGACCGCCGCCGCGCCTGCCCATATCCCGGTCCTGGTCGACGCCGTGCTTGCGGCGCTGGCCCCGCGCGACGACGCGGTCTATGTCGACGCCACCTTCGGCGCCGGTGGGTACAGCGAGGCGATCCTCGGCGCAGCGCGCTGCCGGGTCTTCGGCATCGACCGCGACCCGGATGCGGTCGCGCGCGGCGAGGCGCTGGCAAGACGGCATGGCGGCCGGCTGACGCTGATCGCCGGCCCGTTCGGCGATATGGAGCGGCTGCTCAACCCCTTCCGGCCGGGACCGATCGCCGGCATCGCCTTCGATCTCGGCGTGTCGTCGATGCAACTCGACGAGGCGGGGCGCGGCTTTTCGTTTCGCCAGGACGGCCCGCTCGACATGCGGATGAGCCGCGACGGCGCGACCGCCGCCGAGCTGATCGCGCGCCTGTCCGAGCGCGAACTCGGTGCGCTGATCCGCACGCTCGGCGAGGAGCGCTTTGCCGGCCGGGTCGCCCGGGCGATCGCCGCGGCGCAGCGCCGACGCCCGCTCGCCACCACCGGCGAGCTGGCCGAGATCGTCCGCGCCGCCATCCCGAAGCGGGAGCCGGGGCTCGATCCGGCCACCCGCACCTTTCAGGCGCTGCGCATCGCCGTCAACGACGAGCTCGGCGAGCTCGACCGCGGGCTGGCCGCGGCCGAGCGGCTGCTGATGCCGGGCGGGCGGCTCGCGGTGGTGTCGTTCCATTCGCTCGAGGATGCGCGGGTCAAATCCTTTTTGCGCCGGCGCAGCGAGACGTTGCGCGGCTCGCGCCATCGGCCGGAATTGCCGGGCGGGCCGCAGCCGAGCTTTACCCTGACGACGCGACGGCCACTGCGCCCCGAGGCGGCGGAGATCGGACGCAACCCGCGCGCCCGCTCGGCCCGGCTGCGCGCCGCCGAGCGCACCGCGGCGCCGCCCTTTGTCGAGGCCGGGCGATGAAGCGGCTGAGCGGCCTCTTCTGGATCGTCGTCGTTCTCGTCGCGGGAGCAACCAACTTCTTCGTCAAGCACACGGTGCAGCGGCTCGACGACGAGCTCAACAGCGCGCGCCGCAAGACCGTCGCCGCGCAAAAGCAGATCCACGACCTCACCGCCGAGTGGACCTATCTGAACCAGCCCGAATTGCTGTCGGACCTCAATCGCCGTTATCTCGGACTGGCCCCGATGTCGCCGAAGCAGATCCAGCGTTCTGTCGACGAGATCCCGCTGCGGCCCGTCGCGCCACCGCCCGCGATCGAAATACCGATCGAGCCGGAGACCGTCGCCGCGAGCGTGCCGGCCCCCGCCGCGCCGGTTCCCGCAGCGCCGTCTCCGGCCATGCCCGCGGCCGCCCCCAGCCCCATCGTGCCGCCGGTGGCGACCACCATCGCGAGAGCGACGCCGGCGCCAACATCAACGCCCTCCGCGAGCCCGATCGTGCCGGTGGCGGCGACCATCGTGGCGCGTGTCGCACCGGCGACAGCTCCTGTGGCCAGCCCGGCAGCGCCGGTGGCGGCGACCAGAGCGGCCCCGGTCGCGACCCCGATCGTGCCGGTAGCGACGGCGCCCGTGGCGCGCAGCCCGGCACCACCCGCGCCTGTCACGCCGGCCCGCGCGCCCTCGCTCGACGCGTTGTTCGCGGAAGTTGCGGCAGGCCGCTGAGATGCTGTCGGCGCAGCGCCTCGACGACAACCCATGCCAGCCGCGGCATTTCAAGCCGCCGCCCTGCGCTCCCGTCGTTGCCGATGGCGTCGCGGCCGAGCATCTCGACGCGACGCGCACCCGCCTGCTTCTGGCGATCGCCATGTTTGCGGCGATCTTTCTCGTCGTCGCGGGACGCCTCGTCGAGGTGGTCGAGATACCGGGTGCGGCGATCGAGCAGCGCCTGGCCCGCCCCCGCCTCGTCGCCCCGCCGCTGCCGGTGCGAGCCGACATCGTCGACCGCAACGGCACCTTGCTGGCGACGAACCTCGACAGCCCGTCGCTCTACGTCAATTCCAAGGCCCTGCTGCGGGCCGGCGAGGATCCCGAGCGGGTGGCGAAGGCGATCACGATCGCGCTGCCCGACCTGTCGCCGACCGAGCTGCGCACCAAGCTGTCGTCCGGCCGCAGCTTTGCCTATCTGAAGCGGTCGCTGACCCCGCGCCAGGAATATGCGGTCAACTCCCTCGGCATTCCCGGGATCGAATTCAGCCCCGAGGAGCGGCGCGTCTACCCGCTCGGCGACCTTGCCGCGCACGCCGTCGGCTATTGCGGCATCGACAATATCGGCGAGGCCGGGATCGAGCGCGGCCTCAACCCGACGATCAAGGGCGCCGGCGAGCCGGTGGCGCTGGCGCTCGACGCCCGAGTGCAGTTCGTCCTCAAGGACGAGCTGCAGCGGGTGGTCACCCAATTCACCGCCCGCGGCGCCGCCGGCATCATCATGAACGCCCACACCGGCGAGATCGTGGCGCTCGCCTCGCTGCCGGATTTCGACCCGAACCATCCGCCCACCACCGACCCGAAGCACTCCTCGACCGAGGATAAGGACCGGATCTTCAACAAGATCACCTCGGGCGATTACGAGATGGGCTCGGTGTTCAAGATCTTTAACACCGCGATGGCGCTCGACAGCGGCGTCGCCACGATGACCAAGAGCTACGACGCCCGCAACCCGATCAAGATCGGCCGCTTTACCATCGAGGACTATCACGGCAAGCATCGCTGGCTGACCGTCCCCGAGATCTTCATGTATTCGTCGAACATCGGCTCGGCGCGCATGGCGGTGGACGCCGGCGCGCAGCGCCAGCGCGATTTCCTCGGCCGGCTCGGCATCCTGCGCCCGGTGCCGATCGAGTTCGACAAGGTCGACGTGGCCAAGCCGCATTTCCCCGCGGTGTGGCGCGAAGTCAACGTGATGACGATCGCCTACGGCCACGGCATCGCGGTGACGCCGCTGCATCTGATCACCGGGGTGGCCGCGATCGTCAATGGCGGGATCCTGCACAAGCCGACGATGCTGAAGGTAAAGCCGGGGACTCATCTGCCGGGCGAGCGGGTGATCTCGGCCAAGACCTCGGACCAAATGCGCAAGCTGATGCGCCTGGTGGTCGAATACGGCACCGCCAAGTTCGCCGCCGCGCCCGGTTACGTCGTCGGCGGCAAGACCGGCACCGCGGAAAAGAACTCCGGCGGCCATTACCAGGAGAAAAAGCTGCTGTCGTCGTTTATCGGTGCGTTTCCGATGAACGACCCCAAATATGTCATCCTGACCATGGTCGACGAGCCGCACGGCAACAAGCAAAGCCACGGCTATGCCACCGCCGGCTGGACGGTGGCGCCGGCGACCAGCCGCATCATCGAGCGCATCGCGCCGCTCCTCGGCGTCGCCCCGGTCGACGAGAATTCCCCCGAGATCAAGCGGGCGCTGCAAATCGAAAGCCTCGCAGGAAAGCGGATTGAAGATTACTGAGCTGCTCGGCCTCGACGCCGCCCGGGCTGCGGCTTCCGCATCGGCCGCCCCCGAGGCCGCGCCGCTCGACAATCTGGAGATCGCCGGACTTACGGCCGATTCCCGTCAGGTGCAACCGGGGTTCTTGTTCGCGGCGCTCGCCGGCACGCAAACCGACGGCCGCCGCTTTGCCGGCGAGGCGGTGGCGAAAGGCGCGGTCGCGATCCTGACCGACGACCCTGCCGCGCTCGTCCTCGACGACGACGCCCGGCGGCGCACCGCCATCGTCGCCGACCCGAACCCCCAGCGCCGCCTGGCGCTGATGGCGTCACGCTTCTATCCGCGCCGGCCGCAGACGATCGCCGCGGTGACCGGCACCAACGGAAAGACCTCGGTCGCACATTTCATCCGCGAGATTTGGCAGGCGCTCGGTCATCCCGCCGCCAGTCTCGGCACGCTCGGCTGGGTCGTCGGGGACGAGCGCCGGCACGGGGCGCTGACCACCCCCGACCCGGTGGCGCTGCACCGCACCTTGAGCGACCTCGCCGGGCGCGGGATCGACCATGCCGCCATCGAGGCGTCGAGCCACGGGCTCGCCCAATACCGTCTCGACGGGATTGAGGTGACGGCGGCGGCGTTTACCAACCTCACCCGCGATCACCTCGACTATCACGGCGACATGGACGGGTACCGGGCCGCCAAGGACCGCCTGTTTACGACCCTGTTGCGGCCCGGCGGCACCGCCGTTCTCAACGCCGACAGCCCGGAATTCGTCCGGCTCGCGGCGCTGGTGCGCGGCCGCGGCGGCTCGGTGATCGCCTACGGCAGCGATGCGGCCGCCGATCTGCGCCTCGTCGCAAGGACGCCGCACCGCGACGGGCAACGTGTCACCATCGCCGTCGCCGGGGCGGGGCGCGAGGTCGAGTTGAAGCTGATCGGCGATTTCCAGGCGATGAACGTGCTGGCGGCGCTGGGCCTCGCTCTTGCCGGCGGCGCCCCGCAAGAGCGCGCGGTGGCGGCGCTGAACCGTCTCACCACCGTGCCCGGGCGCATGCAGCTGGTCGGTGAGCGGGTTTTAGGTCAGGGGGGACACGCCGCGGTCTTCGTCGATTACGCCCATACGCCCGATGCCCTGGCGACGGTGCTCGCCGCCGCCCGGCCGCACGCCGCCGGGCGGCTCGTCGTCGTGTTCGGCGCCGGCGGCGATCGCGACCGCGGCAAGCGCCCGTTGATGGGGCAGATCGCCAGCGAGCGGGCCGACCTTGTCTACGTCACCGACGACAACCCGCGCAGCGAGGAGCCGGCGGCGATTCGCCGGGCGATTCTCGCCGCCGCCCCCCGCGCGATCGAAATCGGCGACCGCCGCGCCGCCATCGCCGCCGCCATCGCCGCCCTCGAACCGGGCGACGTGCTGGTCATTGCCGGCAAGGGACACGAGACGGGGCAGGTCGTCGGCCGCGAAACCCTGCCGTTCGACGATGTCGCCGTCGCCCGCGAGGCGATCGCCGCAGAGGCGCGCAAGTGACCCCGCCCGATCACGGGTTGTCGGGTCGCGGCGATACGGCTATGCGTAGCGCCGTTCCCATCGGCGCCGCGCCGGCGCTTGCGGCGTTAAACGAAAATTGATCGCATGCTTTATCTGCTGCTCTACCCGCTTGCCGACGATTTCCACGCGTTCAACCTGTTTCGCTACATCACCTTTCGCTCCGGCGGGGCGGTCGTCACCGCGCTGCTGATCAGTTTTGTCTTTGGCCGGCCGATTATCGCTTGGCTCAAGTCAAAGCAAGGCGACGGCCAGCCGATCCGTAACGACGGCCCCTCCAGCCACCTCGTCCGCAAGAAGGGCACGCCGACGATGGGCGGGTTCCTGATCCTGCTGGCGGTGACCATCTCGACCCTGCTCTGGGCCGATCTGTTCAACTCTTATCTCTGGATCGCCCTCGGGGTGACGGTCGGGTTTGGTCTGATCGGGTTCTTCGACGACTACCGCAAGCTGACCCGGCGCTCGCATCGCGGTCTGTCGGGCCGGGCCAAGCTGCTGCTCGAGATCGCCCTCGCGGTGGGCGCCTGCGTTGCGCTGGCGACCTTTGTCCGCCAGCCTTTTGCCAATGCCATCGCCGTGCCGTTCTTCAAGAACGTGCTGCTCGATCTCGGCTGGTTTTTTGTACCGTTCGGGGCGTTCGTGATCGTCGGCGCCTCGAACGCGGTCAACCTGACCGACGGGCTCGACGGGCTGGCGATCGTGCCGACGATGATCGCGGCCGGCTGCTTTGCCTTTATCGCCTACATGGTCGGCAATTTGACCTTTGCGACCTATCTGCAGCTGCACCATATCGCGCGGGCCGACGAGCTGAGCGTGTTCTGCGGCGCGATGGTCGGGGCAAGCCTCGGGTTTCTCTGGTTCAACGCGCCGCCAGCGATGGTGTTCATGGGCGATACCGGCTCGCTGTCGCTCGGCGGCGCGCTCGGCGCGATCAGCGTCATCACCAAGCACGAGCTGGTGCTGGCGATCGTCGGCGGGTTGTTCGTGCTGGAGGCGGTGTCGGTCATCGTCCAGGTGGCAAGCTTTAAGCTGACCGGGCGCCGGGTCTTTCGCATGGCGCCGCTGCATCATCATTTCGAGCAGAAGGGGTGGGAGGAGCCGACGGTCGTCATCCGCTTTTGGATCATCGCCTCGATCCTGGCCATCGCCGGGCTGGCGACATTGAAGCTGCGGTAAGGCGCGATGATTGCAGTGCCCGGCTTCAAGGATCGCCAGGTCGCCGTGCTCGGCCTGGCCCGTTCCGGCCGCGCCGCGGCGGCGGCCTTGAAGGCCGGCGGCGCCGAGGTGCTGGCCTGGGACGACAGCGACACGACCCGGGCTGCAGTCGCCGGCGAGATCAACCTGCGCGATCCGGCGCAGGTGGACTGGCACCGGGTCGCGGCGCTGATGCTGTCGCCGGGCATCCCGCACAGCTTCCCGGCACCGCACCCGGCAGTGGTCGCAGCCCGCAACGCGGGCACCGAGATACTCGGCGACATCGAGCTGCTCGGCCGTGCCCAGCCGGACGCGCGCTATATCGGCATCACCGGCACCAACGGCAAATCGACGACGACGGCGCTGATCGGCCATATCCTCGCCGGGGCCGGCAAGGCGGTCGAAATCGGCGGCAATCTCGGCCCGCCGGCGCTGGGTCTCAAGCCGCTCGGCAGCCAGGGCGCCTATGTGCTGGAGATGAGCTCATTCCAGCTCGAGCTGGTGACCTCGCTGGTCTTCGACGTCGCGGTGCTGCTCAACATCACCCCCGACCATCTCGACCGCCACGGCGACATGGACGGCTATATCGCCGCCAAGCGCCGCATCTTTGCCGGGCAGGGAGAGCGCGCCGCGGCGATCGTCGGCATCGACGACCCGATCTGCCGGGAGCTGGCCGAGGCGCTGCGTCGCGACGGCGCGGCACGGGTCGTGCCGGTTTCGGTGCTGAGGGCGGCGCCGGGCGGGGTTTATGTCGAGGATCGCTGGCTTGTCGATGCGCTCGAGGGCCCGCCCCGGCGCGTTCTCGACCTCGCCGAGGCGCCGCGCCTGCCGGGCAGCCACAACGCTCAGAACGCCGCCGCCGCCTATGCCGCGGCGCGGGTGGTGAGCGGGATCGCGGCCGATGCCGCGACTGCCGGCATTTGTACCTTCCCCGGTCTTGCGCATCGACAAGAACTGGTAGATACGATCGGCGGGGTACGCTATATCAACGATTCGAAGGCCACTAACGCCGATGCGGCCGAAAAGGCGCTGGCGTGCTATCCGGCGATCTACTGGATCGCCGGCGGCCTTCCCAAGGCAGGGGGGATCACCTCGCTCGCGCCCTATTTCCCGCGCTTGCGACACACCTTCCTGATCGGCAACGCGACCGAGGAGTTTGCGGCGACGCTCAACGGTCAGGTTCCCTTTACCCGCTGCGGCGATCTCGCGACCGCCTTGACGGCGGCCTCCGAGCGGGCGCGCGGCGAGCATGTTCCCGACGCGGTGGTGCTGTTGTCGCCGGCCTGCGCCTCCTACGACCAATTCCCCAATTTCGAGGTGCGGGGCGACACGTTCCGCGAGCTGGTGGGGAAATTGCCGGGAGCGCACCGGCGATGAGGTTCGCCCGCATCGACCAGAGCCCGGTGGCGCGATGGTGGTGGACCGTCGATCGCTGGAGCCTGGGCGCGCTGATGGCGCTGATCGCCCTCGGTGCGGTGCTGAGCGTCGCCGCAAGCCCGGCGGTCGCCATCCGGATCGGCTACGATCCGCTGCATTTCGTCAAGCGCCACCTGCTCGCGGTGCCGGTATCGCTGGCGATCATGTTCGCCGTGTCGCTGTTGCCGCTGCGCCGGATCCGCCGCGGCGCCTTCGTGCTGTTCGGCATCGCCCTGGCGATGCTTTTGCTGACGCTGGTGGTCGGCGCCGAGATCAAGGGCGCGCGACGCTGGGTCAATGTCGCCGGGCTCGGCATCCAGCCGTCCGAGTTGATCAAGCCGACCTTTGCCGTCGTCGCCGCCTGGCTGTTTGCCGCGCAGCGGCGCAACCCCGGCTTCTACGGCAACTGGATCTCGGCCGGGCTGTTCGTGCTGATCATCGCGATCCTGATCAAGCAGCCGGATTTCGGCATGGCCGGCGTCGTCGGCGTGGTCTGGTTCGCCCAGTTCGTCCTCGCCGGATTGCGGTTTTATTGGGTCGGGCTCGGGATGGCCGGGGTGGTCGGAGCGGTGTTCGCGGCCTATGAGCTGCTGCCCCACGTCACCGACCGGATCAACCGCTTTCTCGACCCCAGCGCCGGCGACCACTATCAGGTCAGGCGTTCGCTCGAAGCTTTTGTGAGCGGCGGGCTGTGGGGCAAGGGGCCGGGCGAAGGCACGGTCAAGGACGTGCTTCCCGATGCCCATGCCGATTTTGTCTTCGCCGTTGCCGGCGAGGAGTTCGGCCTCATCGCCTGCGTGCTGATTATCGGGCTGTTCGCGTTTATCGTGCTGCGCGGTTTTTCGCGGCTGCTGCAGGAGCGCGACCAGTTCGTGCTGCTCGCGGCGACCGGCCTGCTGATCCAGTTCGGCCTGCAGGCGATCATCAACATGGCGTCGG
>DASQGR010000088.1:0-10885 GCA_035632515.1 Allostellaceae bacterium
GCTCGATTGCCGAAAGGCCGATACCTGACCGGCCGATTGCTGAACGTCCGGTTGCTGACCGGCCGATTGCTGTTTTGGCAGCCAGCCGCGCGGCCCCGGCGCCGAGCGAACGGCACGCTACAGCGCCCGACGAGCCGACCCGCCGTCCGTCACCGGCCTTGACGCCCATCGCCGAAATGGTGGCGGAGCCGATCAGGGACGTGCCGCGGGCCGCCTTTTTTTCGCGCCCGGCGGCGACGCCTGCCCCGCCCGAGGGACAGGACGAAGCGTCGACAGAGAGCCGGCTCGCCGCCGCGCGCGAGCAGCTGATCGCCCGGCTCAGCGCCGAAATCCGCCCGGAACGCCGCAGCCTGTTGAGTCGCGGCGAGCTGGCAAAGCTCGTCGATGCCGCGGTTCAAGCGCATTTCATGCGCAACTCGCTCAATGCCGATCCGCTGACCCGGCGCGACCTCGTCACGGCGATCCTGCAGGAGCTGCTCAATCCCGGGGCGCCCGATCCGGAATCGCTCGGCAATCGCCGCAGCCCGCACCGTGCCCTGGTCGAATCCGCCAAGGCGCAGATCCAGCCGCTGGTTCTCGAACACATGGACGTTGCCGCGGCGGCCGAGATGCCGCGCCCGGCCTTCGAGGCGCAGCTGACGGGCTGGGTCAAGGAGCTGCTCGCCGAGACCAAAATCCAGCTCAACTTTGCCGAGCAGCGCGAGCTTGTCGAGTCGCTGATCGCCGACATGCTCGGCCTCGGCCCGCTCGAGCCGCTGATGGCCGACGAGACCATCACCGACATCATGGTCAACGGTCCGCGCCAGGTTTACATCGAGCGCAAAGGCAAGCTCGAATTGGCGGATGTGCATTTCCGCGACGATCAGCACGTGATGAACGTCGCGACCAAGATCGTCTCGCGGATCGGCCGCCGCATCGACGAGGCCAAGCCGCTGGTCGATGCCCGCCTCGAAGACGGCAGCCGCGTCAACATCATCATTCCGCCGCTGGCGCTCGACGGCCCATCGATCTCGATCCGCAAATTCGCCAAGAAAACAATCACGCTCGACATCATGGCGCAGACCGGCAGCATTTCCTCCCCGATGGCGACAGTGCTGAAGATCGCCGCCCGCTGCCGCCTCAACATCCTTATCTCCGGCGGCACGGGCTCCGGCAAAACCACGCTGCTCAACGCCATGTCGCGCATGATCGACCCGACCGAACGCACGGTGACGATCGAGGACGCGGCGGAATTGCAGCTTCAGCAGCCGCATGTGGTGCGGCTCGAAACCCGGCCGCCCAACCTCGAAGGCAGCGGCGAGATCACGATGCGCGATCTGCTGAAAAACGCGCTCCGTATGCGCCCCGACCGCATCATCATCGGCGAGTGCCGCGGCGAAGAAGCGCTCGACATGCTGCAGGCGATGAATACTGGCCATGACGGATCGATGAGCACGATCCATGCGAACAACCCGCGCGAGGCGCTGACCCGCCTCGAAAACATGATCGGCATGGGTGGCATCAACCTGCCCTCGAAGGCGATGCGGACCCAGATCGCCTCGGCGATCCACATGATCGCACAGGTCAACCGCATGAGGGACGGCACCCGCCGCGTCACCCACCTGGTGGAGGTGGTAGGCATGGAAGGCGACGTCATCACCACCCAGGAGCTGTTCACCTACCAGTTCCAGGGCGAGACCGGCGAAGGCCGCTTGCGCGGCATCTTCCAGTCTTCGGGCATTCGCCCGGCGTTCCTGCCGCGGGCCGAGTATTACGGGCTCGACCGCGCACTGCTCGAAGCCATCTGACCGGTAATCGGCATGCTCGATCCGGTAACCATGGTCGCGCTCGGGTTTGGCGTGATGATCGCGCTCGCCGTCGTGTTGATAGGGGGGCTGGCAACCAGCGCGTCCGGCCGCCGCTATCGGCGCCGGCTGGCGATGGTCAGCGTGCCGAAACGCGCCACGGCGATGACGGCGGGAACCTCGTCGGAAACCCGCTCGCTGTCGCGGCGCGAAAGCGCGACACCGACGATGGATCGTTACATCAAGCAATTTCTGCCCCATCGCGATCTGCTCGACGCACGCCTGGCGCGCACCGGCCGTCAGATCACGGTGGGCCATTACGCGATTGCGACGGGTATCCTCACCGTAGTGTCGATCGCCCTGCTGATGCTTTTCGTTCGCCTGGCGATCCTGCCCAATGTCCTGATCGGACTGGCCATTGGGGTCGGCCTGCCGCATCTGGTGATCGGCCACATGGGCAAGGCGCGGATCAAGGCGTTCCTCAACCTGTTTCCCGACGCGATTGACCTGATCGTGCGCGCGCTGCGCTCCGGGCTTCCGGTCAGCGAGGCGATCATCAGCGCCGGTGCGGAAATCGGCGATCCCGTCGGCGTCGAGTTCGGCTCGGTCGAAGGCGGCATGCGGATGGGCCGCGAGCTCGACAGCCTGCTGTGGGACATCGCCAAGCGCATCGACTCGTCGGAATATCGCTTCTTCATCATCGCGCTTGGCGTGCAGCGCGAGACCGGGGGCAATCTCGCCGAAACCCTCGCCAACCTGTCGGACCTGCTGCGCCGCCGCCGCTCGATGCGGCAGAAGACGCGGGCGATGTCGAGCGAGGCGCGGGCCAGCACGATGATCCTCGGCTCGCTGCCGATCGTGGTGACCGGGATCCTGTTCTTGACCTCTCCCAACTACATCATGATCCTGTTCAACGACGTCCGCGGGCTGATGCTGATCGCGCTCGCCCTCGGCATGCTGGTTACCGGCATCGGCATCATGATCAAAATGGCGAAGTTCGAAATATGAGCAGCATGCCCGTCGGCAGCACGCGGTTCGAGGACTTCCTGCCGTTCGGCCTCGGCCTTAACGACGTCGTCGCCCTGACGGCGGGCTTGGCAGTGGTGACGACGTTCTTCGCCGTCTGGCAGGCGCTGCGGGCCAATACCTCGTTCGAACGCCGCCTCACGCAGATTGTCGATAAGAAGGAGGCGATGCGGCAGGCAGCGCTCGCCTCGCGCCGGCAGCGCCAGCGGATGACCCCCGCCGGGATGATGCGCGAGATGGTCACCCGGCTGAACCTGCTCCGCTCGCAGCACGCCACCGAGGCGCGGATGCTGCTGGCGCGCGCCGGGATACGCTCGCGCGACGCGATGATCCGCTACCTGTTCGCCCGGGTCAGCCTGCCGCTGGTCTTCGCCTTCGCCGCGCTGGCCGACAGCTATACGCTCCACCTGGTGCCGGTCCCACCCAATTTTCGCTTTCTCGCGGCGGGCGCCTGTGCCGTGTTCGGCTTTTTCGCGCCCGGCATCTACATCAAGAATCTGACCGCCAAGCGCTCCAAACGCATTCAGCTCGGCCTGCCCGACGCCCTCGACCTGATGATCATCTGCGCCGAGGCCGGGCTGAGCCTCGATGCGACCTTGGGGCGGGTCGCGCGCGAACTCGAAGCGAACTGCCCCGATCTTGCCGAGGAGCTTGCCATCACCGCCGCCGAGCTGACCTTTCTGCCCGACCGGCGCCAGGCATTCGAAAACCTCAACAACCGTACCGACATGAGCTCGATCCGCGGGGTCGTCAACACGCTGACGCAGACCGCGAAATTCGGTACGCCGCTCGCCCACTCGCTGCGCGTGCTGGCCGTCGAATACCGGGACGCCCGGATGTTTCGCGCGGAGGAAAAAGCGGCGCGGCTCCCGGCGCTGATGACCGTGCCGATGATCCTGTTCATCCTCCCCACGCTGTTCATCGTACTCATGGGACCGGCGGCGCTCGGTATCGTCGACACCTTCAACCATTCGCGCGGCGGCGGTACGCGGCAGGTGACCGCCGTAACGCACTCGGATTCGGGAGACAACGGCGCCAACCCCGCAGACACCAACGTCACCGAGAAATCGCGAGACCAGCCGGCCCCGGCCGCGGCGGCGCCCGCCCCGGCCGTGCCGAAAGCGACCCTCAGCCTGGCGCAGAAAACCGTTGCGGTGGGCGAGCCTATCGTCGTCACCGTCGATGCGCGGGCTCTTGCCGGCGACTTCGATCTGCAGGTGGTCGTGGTGCCGGCGAACACACCCGAAAAGATCGCCGACCCCAAGACGTTCTTTGCCGAGGCTAAGCCGGTTTCGCCCAGGCAGATGCAGGTTTCGGTGACCGCGCGCAGTGCCGGCCGCAACGAGGTTCGCCTCTATTTCGTGCCGCATTTCGGCACGAGTCACGTGATTGCGGCGCGGGCAGAGATCAGCGTCACCGCCGCCGCAAAGTGACCGATACCTTTCAGATAAGCTTTCGAGAGAGGCCGCTTACGAAGGCGGGGTCAGGCGCTGTGCGGCGCTGGCGGAAAGAATCGCGCGGCTGCGAGCATCCGCGCTCAGGCGGCGCAGGCTCTCGTAAAATGCCAGATTATGGTCTGCCGCCGCCGGAGCCAGATCGACCAGGGCGAGCTGCCTGGCCGCTTTCTGGTCGCCCTTGAGCCCATAAATGAGCGCCAGGGTCTGCCGTTCGCGTGCCGTCGCCCCGGGAGTATGGACGAGCGGCTGCAAGTACCCGATCGCCTCGTTAAACCGCTCGCTCAGGGCCAGCGAGAGCGCCATGTTCAGGGTCAGAGCCCGGTCTCCCGGAGCCAGCTTGAGGCCCTGAAGATAACGGCTTTGTGCGTCGCGATGCTGGCCGATGAAATCGTCGGCGACGCCGATGAGCATCAAGAGCTTGGGATCGTTGGGCGTGTCTTGATAAGCGAATGCGAGCGGATTGGCCGCCAGGTCCGGCCGCCCGGTCTTCAGATAGGCCTTTGCCAGGCCGCGCAACGCGCCGCCTACCCTCGGGTTCAGCTTCAGGGCGGCATTATAGTTGAGGATCGCGTCATCGGCCTGCCCGGCGGCAAGCAGCGTATCGCCCAGCCCCACCAATGGCGCGGGGTTGCCCGGTTCCATCTCGGCGGCATGCCGGTAGAGGCTGATCGCGTTGCCGTAATCCCCCGCGCTGCTCGCCACGTCGGCAATGTGCAGCACCGCGCTGAAGGACACCGGCGGCGCATTGCCGTCGCGCCCGTCCGTCGTCAGCGGATCGAGACGAAGCGTCGACACCTGCTCGCAGCCGGAAAGCCCGATCAGCCCCAACGCCGCGCACAGCATGATCGCCTGCCCGCTTTTCATGCCCCGATTGCCCGCGCCCACGTCGGACCCATTGGCGTTGCTCCGCATCGCCTCATCCGAAATGATGGTTCGCCATAGGTCTGCCGTCGATGACTGGAAAAAACTTCTGCTATTGCAATAGCTTGTGGCTCCATTCGTTAATCGCGCCGTAACCGGCCGATCCACTCGACCGCGAATCGCCAGTGCTACGGCCCAACCTGAACGGCAAGGGCCTGGCGCACCGCTTCCAGCGCCGCGTCCGCGCGCGCCGCATCAGGCCCCCCCGCCTGGGCCATATCGGGACGACCGCCGCCGCCCTTGCCGCCAAGGATTTCGGCCCCCGCCTTGACCAGCCGGACCGCGTCGTACCGACCCGTGAGATCGTCGGTCACGCCGATGACGATCGCCGCCTTGCCCTCCGCTCGGGAAACGACCGCAACGACACCTGAACCGATCTGCCGCTTCAGATCGTCGGCCAGCGAACGCAATTCGCGGCCCGGTACGTCGTCGACCACCCGCCCGTCGAATGCCACGTCGCCGACCTTTACCGCTGTCGGCCCGGTCATCCGGGGGCCGCTTGCCCCCGCCAGGGCACGCCGCGCCTCGGCCAGTTCGCGTTCGAGCCGACGGTGCTCCTCCATCAGGCGTGCGATCCGCGCCGGCAGTTCGGCGGGACTGGTGCGCAACGCCCCGGCCGCCTGATGCAGCAAAGCCTCCTCGCCGGCGAGATAGGCTTCGGCAGCGGCGCCGGTCAGCGCCTCGATGCGACGCACGCCCGACGCGACCGAGCTTTCGCCGACCGTCTTGAACAGGCCGATATCCCCGGTGCGGCGAACATGGGTGCCGCCGCAGAGCTCCACCGAATAGGGACGCTCTTCGAAATCGTCCGCACCCATCGCAACGACGCGCACCTCCTCGCCGTATTTCTCGCCGAACAGCGCCAAAGCGCCCTCCTCGACCGCGCGCTCGGGGCTGAGGAGCCGGGTGCGCACCTCGCTGTTGGCGCGGATACGGGCGTTGACCTCGCCCTCGATCACAACGAGGTCTTCCGCGGTGACCGGCCGCGGATGGCTGAAATCGAAGCGCAGCCGGTCCGGCGCGACCAGCGAACCCTTTTGTGTGACATGCTCCCCAAGTCGATGGCGCAGCGCCTGATGCAGCAGATGCGTCACCGAATGGTTGGCACGCAGCCGGCGCCGGCGCTCGCCATCGCCACGCAACTCGACCGCGTCGCCCGCCTTGAGACTGCCGTGGGCCACAACGCCGAGATGGCCGATGAGATCGCCCGCCTGCTTGACCGTGTCGCGCACCGTGAGCTCGCCGCCGGCGGCGGAGAACATCACCCCGGTATCGCCAAGTTGGCCGCCCGATTCGCCATAGAACGGGGTCTGGTTGACGACGATTGCAACCTCGTCGCCGACACCGGCGATCTCGACCCGCTCGCCGCCCTTGAGGAGTGCGAGGATAACGCCTTCGGCGGTTTCTGTGTCATAGCCGAGGAATTCGGTCGGGCCGATTTCCTCGCGCAGCGCGAACCACGACGCGCTGGTGGCCGCCTCGCCCGAGCCGACCCAGTTCCGGCGCGCTTCCTCGCGCTGCCGGGTCATCGCCGCATCGAACCCGGCGACGGCCACCTTGCGGCCGCGCCCGCGCAGCACATCCTCGGTAAGGTCGAGCGGGAAGCCATAGGTATCGTAAAGCCGGAACGCGACATCGCCGGGGAATTCCTGGCCGGGCGCAAGGCGCCCCTCCTCCTCGTCGAGCAGACGCAGACCGCGCTCCAGGGTCTGCTTGAAATTGGTTTCTTCGAAACGCAGCGTCTCGGTGATCAACGCCTGGGCGCGCAACAGCTCGGGAAAAGCCGCGCCCATCTGCGTCGTCAGCGCCGGCACCAACCGCCACATCAGCGGCTCCCTCGCCCCGATCATGTGGGCGTGCCGCATCGCCCGCCGCATGATCCGGCGCAGCACATAGCCGCGCCCTTCCTTGCTCGGCAGCACCCCGTCGGCGATCAGGAACGCCGCGGCGCGCAGATGGTCGGCGATGACCCGATGCGAGACCGCGTGCGGGCCGTCGGCGGCGACCCCGGAAGCGTCGGCCGAGGCGAGGATCAGCGCGCGGAACAGGTCGATGTCGTAGTTATCGTGCTTGCCCTGCAGCACCGCGGCGATGCGTTCCAAGCCCATGCCGGTGTCGATCGACGGGCGCGGCAGCGCAGCACGCTCCCCGCCGGCCACCTGCTCGAACTGCATGAAAACCAGGTTCCAGATCTCGATGAAGCGGTCGCCGTCCTCATCGCGGCTGCCCGGCGGACCGCCGGGGATGTCCTCGCCGTGGTCGTAGAAGATCTCCGAGCACGGCCCGCAAGGGCCGGTATCGCCCATCGCCCAGAAATTGTCGGAAGTGGCGATGCGGATAATCTTCTGCTCGGGCAGGCCGGCGATCCTGGCCCATAGCTTGGCCGCGTCTTCGTCTTCGGCGTAGACCGTTACCAGCAGTCTTTCCTTCGGCAGGCCGAATTCCTTGACGATCAGGTTCCACGCCAGCTCGATCGCCCGTTCCTTGAAGTAATCGCCAAACGAGAAATTGCCGAGCATCTCGAAAAATGTGTGGTGCCGCGCGGTGTAGCCGACATTTTCCAGATCGTTGTGCTTCCCGCCGGCGCGCACGCATTTCTGCGAGGTGGTGGCGCGTGAATACGGCCGCTTCTCGATGCCGGTGAAGACGTTTTTGAACTGGACCATGCCCGCGTTGGTGAACAGCAGGGTCGGGTCGTTGCGGGGCACCAGCGGGCTCGACGGTACGATCGCATGCCCCTGGGCCGCGAAATAGTCGAGAAACGCCGTGCGGATGTCGTTGGCGGTCTGCATGAGCCCCATACTGGGTCATCCGCCAATTCATGCAAGAGGCGGCGCGGGGAATTCTATCATCGGAGGGGTTAGTGGGCAGCCGGTTCGCTCCGTACGTGGATGACGGCACGGTCATCGGCATAGGTTCGCCGCCATCCGGGCAGCCGATCGAGCGCCACGGCGGCCGGAGATTGCGTCTGCACCAGCGTCCAGCCGATGTGGTAGCGGTCGAGCAGGCGGGCGAGCGCTGCCTCGTCGCCATGCTCGGCGGCCAGGTAGGCGGCGAGGAAGTCATTGCCGTACATCTCGATCCGGCCGTCGATAAATACCGGAACGCCGCAGAAGACGAGATAGCCGCCGAAGGCTTCGCTGTTGAACACCGGGCCGGTCAGCCCCATCCGTGCCGCGGCGGCAAGCGCTGCATCCGGAGTCGTCGCATCACCCGAACGGAGCGGTGGATGCCGCAGCGTCGGCAGGCTAGCGGCGACGGCGAGCGCCAGCATCATCGCTATCGCCGGCAACCGTGCAGGGCGGGCGAGCGTTGCCGCTACCCGCAACAACGGCGACGCGGCGGCGGGTCGCAGCATTTCGCCGATTGCCGGCCCCAAGGCGCCGGCAACCGCCAGCGGACCGACGAGGCCGAGCAGGTCGGCGTGGCGAACATGCGCCAGCGCCATGTGGGCAAGTCCGACCAACAGCGCCAGCCGAAATGCCGGCAATCGGACGCCGCACGCGAAACCCAGAGCGAGCGCGCCGAGCAGCCAAGCTTCAAGCCCGGGAAACGCACCCAAATTGGCCGGCATCCACTCGGCGAACCCGCTTTGCAACGCCGGCATTTGGAGCAGCCGGAACGGCTGCACCAACGTCGCTGGACCGTTCGGCGTCAGCAAGGCAGCCACCACCGCCGCAACGACAAAACCACCCCAGCGGCGAGCCTCGACCAGATACGTCAATCGGGGCGTCGACCGGAGCACGGCCTCGGCAGCAAGAAATCCCGCCAGCGCCAGCCCGAACATGAAGCTGCCGTGGAGGTTGGCCCACAACACCATTACCGGCAGGACCGCCCAGGGCGGCGCCCGATTTTCATCGCGTGCGGACAGCAGCGCCCCGCACCACGCGACCAGCAGCGGCAGGGCGACGATATGCGGACGGGCAACCAGATGCGGCAAGACCAGCATCGCCCCGGCCAGGCTCGCGATGACGGCGGGCAGTGGCGGGAGGCGCCACAGCAAGAAACGCGTCAGCCCTCCCGCTGCCACGGCAAAGCACAGCGCAGCCAGAACGACGATGCCGCCCCACCCTGCCAGGCGGTAGACCGCGGCGAGCGCGACCTCTGCGAGCCACTCGCCCGGCACCCAGTGCGCGCCGGCAAATGTGTGCGAGAACGGATCGGCGGTCGGTAGAGCACCGTGCGCCATGATCCATCGCCCGACGGCGATGTGCAAATAAGTATCGGCATCGTGCAGCAGCGCCGCGGGCGATGCCAGTGCACGCGCCAGTGCCAGCAACGCGACGATCCAGGGCC
Source organism: Allostellaceae bacterium (assembly GCA_035632515.1). Taxonomy (GTDB): domain Bacteria; phylum Pseudomonadota; class Alphaproteobacteria; order ATCC43930; family CGMCC-115725; genus DATARH01. The sequence goes on from DASQGR010000088.1 coordinate 9,485, forward strand.
AGGACGGCACCAGCCGAGCCCAGCCGGAGCCGGTCCGGCGGGGCACACTGACGGCGCTGGACCCAGCCTCGTCGAACCGGGGGGTCAGCGTACGATAGATGCCGTCTTCGCTTGCCATGGCGGCTAATGCTCTCGCGTAGCCGTTACCATGGCCCAGGCTTGGTTAACGGCCGGTCAACGCTCGCGAAGCGGCAGCATTGTCGCGCCCTATTCCTCCCCGGCCGCCGCCTCGCCGGGAGCGGCCATCATCGCATCTGCGACCAGCCCGGCATTGCTGCGGATCTCGTGCTCGATCTGCTCCCTGACCTCGCCATGCTCCTTGAGATAGAGCTTGGCATTCTCGCGGCCCTGGCCGATGCGCTGGCCTTCGTGGGAGAACCAGGAGCCGGATTTCTCGACCACCCCGGCCTGCACCCCGAGATCGATCAGCTCGCCGGTCTTGGAGATGCCCTCGCCGTACATGATGTCGAAATCCACGACCTTGAACGGCGGCGCCATCTTGTTCTTGACCACCTTGACCCGGGTCTGGTTGCCGACCACCTGGTCGCGATCCTTGATCGCGCCGATACGGCGGATGTCGAGCCGCACCGAGGCATAGAATTTGAGCGCGTTGCCGCCGGTCGTGGTTTCGGGATTGCCGAACATGACGCCGATCTTGAGGCGAATCTGGTTGATGAAGATCACCATGCAGCGCGAGCGCGAGATTGAGCCGGTCAGCTTGCGCAACGCTTGGCTCATCAGCCGTGCATGGAGCCCGACATGGCTGTCGCCCATCTCGCCTTCGAGCTCGGCGCGCGGCACCAGGGCGGCAACCGAATCGATCACCAGCACGTCGATCGCGCCGGAGCGCACCAGCGTATCGGCGATCTCGAGCGCCTGCTCGCCGGCATCGGGCTGCGAGATCAGCAAATTGTCGATATCGACCCCGAGCTTTTTCGCATAGCCCGGGTCAAGCGCGTGCTCGGCGTCGACAAAGGCGCAGGTGCCGCCGCCCTTCTGCGCCTCGGCGATGACATGCAGCGCCAGCGTGGTCTTGCCCGAGCTTTCGGGCCCGTAAATCTCAACGACGCGGCCGCGCGGCAGGCCGCCGATGCCGAGCGCGATGTCGAGGCCCAACGACCCTGTGGATACGACATCCACTTCCATCGCCGCCTCGCGCGAGCCCAGTTTCATGATTGAGCCCTTGCCGAAGGCCCGTTCGATCTGGCCGAGCGCCGCATCCAGTGCCCGCTGCTTATCCATCGTGTCCTTATCCACCAGGCGAAGAGCGGTGTTCGACATGCCCGAACTCCTTATTCCATAGGCCGCTAAGCCGTTCAATGTCAGGACAGATCGAGTACACGATTTGTTCCCAAAATGGCAAGTTCTTTTTATGTCCCAATTATATCGTTGACTGAACAA
>DASQGR010000089.1:0-9126 GCA_035632515.1 Allostellaceae bacterium
TGGCGCCGGTGGCGTAATCGAACAGCCGTTTCGGCGTGCGGTGGGCCGAGACGATGCGGGTCTCGTGCGCGACGCCCAGCCGCTCCAGCGTTTGGGCGGCGTGCTGCATCGTTTCCCAGTCGGACTGACTGCCCATGATGATACCGACCGCGGGCCCGGCTTCGGCCATGCACTTTATCTCGGACGAGATTGCGAGCCCGGCATTATAGGGTCGAACCCCACCGGCACAAGTCGGGCGGCGGTGCGGCGGGCCGGCAAAATTTCGCTTCTTGCACAGGACTGCGACTCGACTATAGACACGGACGGGGAGTCGTTGATGCGCCGGGCAGGTCCCGGGGATGGGGCCCGCAGATGGCAAAAGGGGGGGCAAAGCCGGTTGAGGGCGGTACATCCCGCGCGCGCCGCGCGACCGCTCGCTCGCCGGCCTCACGCTCCGCGGAAGCCGGCCTGAGACTTGCCGGAATCGACGCCGCCGCGTTGCCCTCGCCAGTCCGCGACACCCTGGTCCGGCTGCTTGCCGAAAGCGACCAGATGCGTCGCGAGCTCGCGGAGGCGCGGGAGCGCATCGTCCAGCTCGAACGCCTCGCCGACGAGGATTCGCTGGCGCCGGTCGCGAATCGGCGCGCCTTTGTCCGCGAGCTGGGGAGGATGATCGCGTTCAGCCGCCGCTACAACATCCCGTCGAGCGTCATCTATTTCGACGTCAACGGCATGAAGCAGATCAACGACACGCACGGCCACCCGGCCGGCGACGCGGCGCTGCGCCATGTTGCCGACATTCTGTGCAAGAACGTGCGCTCGAGCGATATTGTCGGGCGGCTCGGCGGCGACGAGTTCGGCGTCATCCTGGCGCAGACCAGCCAGGAGCAGGCCAACGCCAAGGGCAAGTCCCTGGCCCACGCGATCGGGGCCACCCGGCTGCGCTGGGGCAAGCTACGCATTCGCGTCAGCGCCGCCTATGGCGTTTATTCGTTCTCCGGCGCCGACGACGCCCAGATCGCGATCGAGGCCGCCGACAAGGCGATGTACCAGCGCAAGCGCGTCGTCCACACCGGCTGACCCTTGCGGTCGCCGCCATGACCGCTGACTTTCAGGCGATGATGTCGGGCAACAGCTCGCTTTCGATCTTCGAGATCTGGTCTTTCAGCGCGAGCTTGCGCTTTTTGAGCCGCTGCAACTGGAGCTGGTCGAACGGCATGCGCTCGCCGATGCGCGCGATCACACCGTCGAGATCGCGGTGCTCCATCGTGAGCGCGGCCAGTTTTTTCCTTAAGGCTTCGACGTCGAGGTCCATCGCGGGCGACGCGGATCTGTGGCGATTGCAGGCGCGCGGCGACATGGCGCCGGCGAGCCGCCCTGTTTATAGCACGATTTGCCGCCGTTTCACGCGGTTGCGAGTGCCATGATGGACAGCGCGACCGCCGACGGGTTCTGGCGCTTCTCGCTGAGCCTCTACGCTCGCCCCGGAGCGGCCGAGGCGCTTATCGGCCTGCAGGACCGGGGTGGCTACAACGTCAACCTTTTGCTTTTCGGCCTGTGGCTGGGCGTTTGCGAAGGCCGCCGGCTCGATGCCGCGACACTGAGGCGGGCGCAGGCGGCGATGGCGCGGCTCGATGGCGACATCGTGGTGCCGCTGCGCCGGCTGCGGCGGCAGCTCAAGGACGATGCCGACCCCGAGGTGCAGGCCCTGCGCCGCCGGGTGATGGCGCTGGAGCTCGCTGCCGAGCGGCGGGTGCAGGCGCGGCTCGTCGCCAGCCTCGGCCGGAGGGGTCGGCCGGATCCGGGCGGGCGCGGCGCCATCGCCGAGGCGAATCTGCGGTTGATCCTCGGCGCCGATTTCGACGCAGCCGAGGCAGCAACGCTGCGCCGGGCACTCGCGAGCGCCGATCGGAGTTAGGCCGGTTGGGGCTAGGCCGGTCAAGGCTAACGCGGGGGCTTGCCCGTTGCCGCGGCCTCGCCCCAGCGCCGCACCGTACCGCTGTCGAGCCCGAACAGATCGAGGAGCCGGCCAAGGCTGTGGTCGATCATCTCGTCGAGCGATTGCGGCCTGGCGTAGAACGCCGGCACCGGCGGGGCGATGATCGCGCCCATCTCCGACAGCGCGGTCATCGTCCGCAAATGCCCGGTATGGAGCGGCGTTTCGCGCACCGCGAGGACGAGGCGGCGGCGCTCCTTGAGCACGACATCGGCCGCACGGGTGAGCAGCGTCGTCGTCACGCCAGTGGCAATCTCGCTCATGCTGCGGATCGAGCACGGCGCGATGACCATCCCCAATGTCGGAAACGAGCCGGACGAGATCGGCGCTGCCATGTCGCCGATGGCGTGGACGACATCGGCGCGGTCACGCAGATCAGCGGGCTTGAGGTCGGTTTCGAGCGCCAAGGTCAGCTCCGCCGAGCGGCTGACGACAAGATGGGTCTCGACCGGCAAGCTTTTGAGCAGGTCCAGCAGCCGCACGCCGTAGACGACGCCGGACGCGCCGCTGATGCCGACGATCAGTCGCGGGCGCCCGGAACCTTGTCGCATCTTTTGCCTCTTCACCCGACCTGCCGCGCATCACATATCTCGACGGTGGAAGCCCGCAAGCGCTTGGCCCGAACCCCCGTCCGGCGTTACCATCGCTCGCCGTTACCGCCACCAGGAGGAAACTGCATGTCGCAGCAGGATCGCATCGAGGCGCTGAAAGAAAAGCACGCATCGCTCGAGCGCGCCATCGATGAGGAAAACAGCCGACCGCTTCCCGATCAGGCATCGATCCACGATCTGAAACGGCAAAAGCTCCGCATCAAGGACGAGATCGTTCAGCTCGAACGCCACTGACCTAATGATACGGCCAGCTGCCCCGACCGAGTTTCGTTAGGTCAATGGCTTAGAGGAGGGTTTTTGCGGCAGCACACGAGCTTCAAGGCGAGGCGGGCTGCTGCTGCCGCGGGTCGAGGCATCGCCCTGCTGGCTGCCTCCCTGGCCCTGTCGTCGCCGATCTATGCCGCCAGCGAATACACCATCCTGGGCGCCGGCAGCCGGCCATGCGGCGCCTGGCTGCAGGCGCGCAGTCAGGCCGTGCCGGAAAGCGGCGTCATGCAAAGCTGGCTGCTCGGCTACATTACCAGCTTCAATGCCCACAACCTGACCCTCACCTCAGACATCGCCGCCGGCACCAACGCCGACGGCATATTCGCCTGGGTCGACGATTATTGCTCCGCCCACCCCATCGATTCGGTTGCGCGCGCCGCCGCCAGCCTGATCGGCGTGCTGCGTTCGAGCAGCCAGGCGCGATAGCCGGTGCGTCGAGGGCTCCGGCTCACCTCAACTCCGTCGGTGGAACCACCCGCCAGGTCCGGCCGGTGTCTTTCGTCAGCCTGTCGACGAGCGGTTGCGTCAGCGCGTCATCGATCCGAGCCCGGCTTTCGGCCCGCGTCACTTCGCCGATAATTTTGGCCCAGCCTTCATTGGCGTTGTAGTCGGCGGTCTCGCGTTTGGTGATCGTCGATGTCAGGATCTGCGCAGTGCCGTCGATGCCCAGCGCTGCCTGCTGGAGCGTGTCGGCGAAGCCTGCGGGATTGGCCGAATGCGACCCCCAGATCCGCAGCAGGGTCGGGAACTCGCGGGCGAAGTCGGCCTGCGGCGCCATCACCCCGGAAAGATAGAGCGTCCACGGTTCGGAGAAGCCGGCGACAGCCGAGACCTCGGCGAAATAGGAATAGGGGCGGCCGCCGACGCTAAGATCGGCCAGCACGAATGCGGCCTCGCCGCCACTCGGCGCCGGTGCCGGCTGCGAGCCGGCAATGCCGGTCAGTTGCTGTGTCGGCAGGCCGAGGCGCTGCCCGATCGCGGCGATTTGCGGATAGATCGCCGGCAGCGCCGGAAGCGGGTCGCAGCATAGGAGCTGCGGCGGCGAGCCGTCGCCGGGGCCATAGACCGGCATCGCCGTCCCCAGCGCGACGACCTGGCCCAGCGGCCCGATCAGATCGACCAAACCGGCGCCTTGGCCGATCACCCGCCAGCCTTGCGGGATGCCGATGTCGCTGCCGTCCGCGAGGCGGAGCGGGGCGAGCGGTACCGTGCCGGTGCCGGCGCTCCGCGCCAGGGTCTGCTGCATCCGTGCAAAGGCCGCCGGGAAGCTGGCGGCGTGGTCGTAAAAGACGCTGACATCGCCCCCGTTGTCGCTCAGCGCGACAACGGCGATGCCGATCACCGGGCTGCCCTGGGCGGTCCCGGTGAACAAGGCTTGCACCCGCTGGTCGTCGCGGTCGGCGAGGACGAGTTGCAGTGTCGGGGTCGGATCGAACGCCTGCGAGTAGGCGAAGATGCCGGCCAGCACGGCGAGCGCCGAACCCGCCTTTCCGGCCAGGGCGCCATACATGACGATGCCCGTGCCCTGGGTGTCGCGCAGGATCTGCACGCGGGACGGCAGGAGCGTGCGGGGGGCGGGCTCGATCGCCGCCGGCATTGCGGCGGTGGCCGTGACGGGCCGCCCGGCGTCCGGCGCCGGCGGAATGGTGACCAGCGGCTGGCGCTGGGTGCGGAGCTGCGCGCTCGCCGGCATCGCGAGCAACAAGGCGGCAGCCAGCGCCGCGCCGATCCGCGTCGCAGCGGCACAAGGCTGTATCATCCCGGCGTTACTCGGCGGCCTTGGCCCGCTCGCGCAGGACGAATTTCTGGATCTTCCCGGTCGAGGTCTTTGGCAGCGGGCCGAAAACGATCGTGCGCGGCGCCTTGAAGCGTGCGAGGCGGGTGCGGCAGAAGCCGATGATGTCGTCGGCGGTCGCCGCGCCGTCCTGCTTCAAGGTGACGAAGGCGCAGGGGGTCTCGCCCCAGCGCTCGTCCGGCTTGGCGACGACGGCGGCTTCGAGCACCGCGGGATGGCGGTACAGCACATCCTCGACCTCGATCGTCGAGATGTTCTCGCCGCCCGAGATGATGATGTCCTTGGAGCGGTCCTTGATCTCGATATAGCCGTCGGGGTGGGCCACCGCGAGGTCGCCGGAATGGAACCAGCCGCCGGCAAAGGCTGCCTCGGTCGCCTGTGGGTTCTTGAGATAGCCTTTCATCACGATATTGCCGCGCATGAACACTTCGCCCATCGTCTCGCCGTCCCGCGGCACCGGCGCGAGCGTGTCGGGGTCGGCGACCATCAATCCGTCGAGCACCGGGTAGTTGACCCCCTGGCGCGCCTTGAGCCGGGCCTGCTCGTCCGCCGACAGCGCGTCCCACTCGTCGTGCCAGGCGCAGCTCACCGCCGGCCCATAGACCTCGGTCAGCCCGTAGACGTGGGTGATGTGAAAGCCGCGACCCTCCATGCCCTGGATCACCGCGGCGGGCGGGGCCGCGCCGGCGGTCATCATCTCGACCCGGCGCGGCAGGGCCCGGCCCTCGGCGGCGCGATCGTTGAGCAGCATGTTCATCACCACCGGCGCGCCGCACAGATGGGTGACGTCGGCCGCCTCGATCGCCTGATAGATCGCCTCCGCCTCGATCCGCCGCAGGCAGACATGGGTCCCTGCCAGCGCCGTGACGGTCCACGGAAAGCACCAGCCGTTGCAATGGAACATCGGCAGCGTCCACAGATAGCTCGGGTGCTGCCGCATGCCCCAGACCAGGATGTTGCCAAGCGCATTCAGATAGGCGCCGCGGTGGTGATAGACGACGCCCTTGGGATTGCCGGTCGTTCCCGAGGTGTAATTGAGGGCAATCGCATCCCACTCGTCGCCCGGCAAGATTTCGGCGAAATCCGGGTCGCCCGTCGCCAGGAAGGCCTCATAGTCGAGAGTGCCGAGCCGTTCGCCCGGCGCGGCGGGATCGACGATGTCGATGACCAGCGGCTTGTCGTCGAGCTGGGCCAGCGCCTGCTTGATCACCGGAGCGAACTCGCTGTCGGTGAGCAGCACCTTGGCCTCGCCGTGCTCGAGGATAAAGGCGATGGTGTCGGGGTCGAGGCGGATGTTGAGCGCGTTCAGCACCGCGCCGGCCATCGGCACGCCAAAGGTTGCCTCGAACGCTTCCGGCACATTCGGCGCCATCACCGCGACCGTGTCGCCGCGCGCGACTCCGTGCCGGGCCAAGGCCGAGGCGAGGCGGCGGCAGCGCTCCAGCGCCTCGCGCCAGCTGTGCCGCCGCTCGCCGTAAACCAACGCCTCGCGCTGCGGATAGACCTCGGCGGCGCGGTGCAGAAACCCGATCGGCGACAGCGGCACGAAATTGGCCGCGTTCTTGTCGAGCCCTGTTTCGTAGGGACTACCGGGGGAAAGACCGGGGTGATTGCCGGGGGAATTGCCGGTGCGCTCGGCCATTGTCAGCGCCCGATCGGGGCGGGGGCCGGGCGCGCCTGCGGATGATGCTCCGTTGCCGATGTCACGCCCAGCCAAGGGTGCATCGCATCCTCATAGGAGGACGACAGCGGCGGCGGAAAATTCGGATCGGCAAAGCATCCGACCGCGATCCCATAGGTCGCCGGATTGCGGTCGCCTTCCCAGAAAACGCTGCTGCCGCAATTCGGGCAGAAGTGAAAGCGGATCTCCATTCCGCTATCGCCCAGCCGGCCGTAGATTTTGTGCTCGCCTTCGATCCGCACCTGGCCTTTCTGCCAGCTGCTGCCGTTATGGATGACGGCGCCGGTGCGGCGCTGGCACGATTTGCAATGGCAGACATAGACGCGCTCGGGCTCGCCCGTAGCGATCGCCTTGAGCTGACCGCAGTGGCACTCCGCGACGCGTTCCATCCCTGCCTCCCTGATATACGTGCCCGCTATTTTCCCTTGCGACGCGCAGGGTGTCGAGCCGCTTGGCAAGCCGTTTCCGGCGAGAGAGAATTTGTCCCTACAGGGAGGCACAACATGCCGGGATATGCCGAGACCTATCGCCGCTCGCTGGAAAAGCCGGAGGAGTTCTGGGCCGAGGCGGCCGCGGCGATCGACTGGGACAAAACCTGGGACCGGGTGCTCGACGACAGCCGGCCGCCCTTCTACCGCTGGTTCCCGGGCGCCCGGCTCAATACCTGCTGGAACGCGCTCGACCGCCATGTCGTCGCCGGGCAAGGCGAGCGGGTCGCGCTGATCTACGACAGCCCGGTCACCGACACGGTCGCGAACATCACCTACCGCCAGCTGCGCGACCGGGTGGCGCGGGTCGCCGGCGCGCTGCGGGAACTCGGGGTCGCGCAGGGCGACCGGGTCCTCATCTACATGCCGATGGTGCCCGAGGCGGCGATCGCGATGCTCGCCTGCGCGCGGATCGGCGCGATCCACTCGGTGGTGTTCGGCGGGTTCGCCGCGCACGAGCTGGCGACCCGCATCGACGACGCCAAGCCCAAGGTGGTCCTCACCGCCTCGTGCGGGGTCGAGGTCAACCGGGTCATCCCCTACAAGCCGCTGCTTGACGCCGCGATCGAGGAGGCGCGGTCGAAGCCTTCGCGCTGCGTCGTGCTACAGCGGCCGATGTGCCGCGCCGACATGATCCCCGGCCGCGACAACGACTGGGACGAGCTCGAAGCCGCGGCGCAGCCGGCCGATTGCGTGCCGGTGCTGGCGACCGACCCGCTCTATATCCTCTACACCTCGGGCACGACCGGCATCCCCAAGGGGGTGGTGCGCGACAATGGCGGCTATGCGGTGGCACTCCATTGGTCGATGCGCAACATCTATGGGGTCAAGCCCGACGAGGTGTTCTGGACCGCCTCCGATGTCGGCTGGGTGGTGGGCCACTCCTACATCGTCTACGCGCCGCTGATCTACGGCTGCACCTCGGTACTCTACGAGGGAAAGCCGGTCGGCACCCCGGACGCCGGCGCGTTCTGGCGGGTGATCGAGCAGCATAAGGTGCGGGTGTTTTTCACCGCGCCGACCGCGTTCCGCGCGATCAAGCGCGAGGATCCCGGCGGTGCGCTGATCCGTGCCCGCGACCTGTCGCAGTTCCGCGCGCTGTTCCTCGCCGGCGAGCGGGCCGACCCGCCGACGGTCGCCTGGGCCGAGGAGGTGCTGCGCGTGCCGGTGATCGATCATTGGTGGCAGACCGAGACCGGCTGGCCGATCGGCGCCAATTGCCTCGGGATCGAGCAGCTGCCGGTCAAGCACGGCTCGTGCACCCGCGCGGTGCCCGGCTGGGACGTGCGCGTGCTGGAAGCCGAGGCGGTAGGCGAGGCGCGCGAGGTCGAGCCGGGTGAGATCGGCGCCATCGCCATCAAACTGCCGTTGCCCCCGGGTGCCTTGCCGACGCTGTGGCAGGCCGACGACCGCTTTGTCGAATCCTATCTCGGCACCTATCCCGGCTATTACCAGACCGGCGACGCCGGCTTTATCGACAGCGACGGCTATATCCAAGTGATGACCCGCACCGACGACATCATCAACGTCGCCGGGCATCGTCTGTCCACCGGCGGGATGGAGGAGGTGCTGGCCGCGCACCCGGATGTCGCCGAATGTGCGGTGATGGGAGTCGCCGACGCGCTGAAGGGGCAGGTGCCGCTCGGCCTGCTGGTGCTGAAATCCGGGGTCGCCCGCGCGCCCGCCGAGATCGAGGCCGAGGCGGTCGGCCTGGTGCGCGAGCGCATTGGGCCGGTCGCCAGCTTCAAGGCGGCGGTGGTCGTCGACCGCCTGCCGAAGACCCGTTCAGGCAAAATCCTGCGTGGCACGATGCGCGCCATCGCCGATGGCGAGGCCTACCGCATGCCGGCAACGATCGACGACCCCGCCATCCTCGACGAAATCGCCGAGAGCCTAAAGCGGGCGGGGTACGCTCAGCGCGGCGATTAGACCGCCTTTTCGATCTGCTGCAGCACGGCGTCGCCCATCTCCCTCGTGGATAGCCGCGCCGCGGCGGCCGCGGCAATGTCGCCGGTGCGCGCGCCCGAGCCGAGCGCGTCGCGCACCGCGTTCTCGACCAGGTCGGCCTCGTCGCCGAGGTCGAACGAATAGCGCAGCATCATCGCGAACGAGAGGATGCAGGCGAGCGGGTTGGCAATGCCCTTGCCGGCGATATCAGGGGCGCTGCCGTGCACCGGCTCGTACAGCGCCATGCGCCGTCCCTGGGCGTCGGCGGCGCCCAACGAGGCCGACGGCAGCATCCCGAGCGACCCGGTCAGCATCGCCGCGCAATCCGACAGGATGTCGCCGAACAGATTGCTGGTGACGAT
>DASQGR010000090.1:0-5921 GCA_035632515.1 Allostellaceae bacterium
GGCCTGGACCTGGGCGATCCACCAGGCCCGCGATGTCGTCGCCACGGTCTATCACGCGGCCGGCGCGACGGCGATTTTCGAGAGCAATCCGCTCGAGCGCCGGATGCGCGACATTCACGCCGGGACCCAGCAGGGCCAAGGCCGCCCGATCCATTTCGAGACGGTCGGGCAGATGCTGATGGGCCTGCCGCCGGAAGGCCGGATGTTCCGTTAGAAAAACAGGCTTGCGATCAACCGGACGGCGACGGTCAGCAGGAACAAGGCAAAGCCGATCTCGAGCCAGCGCCGTGGCAGGGCATGGGCGATGCGGGCTCCGAGCGGCGAGACGAGGCTCGATATCGGCGCGACCGCGACGAGACCGATCAGCGAAACAAAGCCGACGGAAAGCGGCGGCAACAGGGCGTGATGCGGCAGGCCGGCAAGAGCGTAGCCGAGCGTGCCGGCCAATGAGATCGGTACGCCAATCCCCGCGGAGGTCGCCACTGCCGTGTGGATCGGCTTGCCGTGCAGGGTCAGCGCCATGGTCGCGAGCGAGCCGCCGCTGATCCCCATCAGCGACGAGCCGAGCCCGATCAGAAACCCATAGCCGACCATGCCGGCTTGGCCCGGCAACTCGTCGCTCAGCCGCCAGCGCTCCCCGCCGAACAGCAGTTTTGCGGCGATGATGCTGGCGATTGCCATAAAGGCGATCTTGAACGCGCCGGCCGGGGCGAAGGCCGCGATGACCGCCCCCAGCGCCACGCCCGCTATGCTGGGCCATGCCCAAACCCTGATGACGCCGGGGATCACCGTCCCCCGCGCCTGATGCGCCCGGTACGAGCGCCAGGCAGTCGGCCCGATCACGGCGAGGGAGGTGCCGATGCAAAGCTGCATGCGCACGCTGTCCGCGACGTCGAGGATGCGAAAGACCTCGAACAGGACCGGGACGACGACCGCGCCACCACCAACGCCGAAGACGCCGGCAAGCAGCCCGGTAACGATCCCGGCGGCGATCACGGCGAGCAGCAACCAGGCCAACTCGGTCCAGGGCACTCCGATCATTGCATTCCGCTCGTTCTTCCCGTCACCGAGGCGACAGCCCCCTTCCCGCTGTCGCAACCGCGGGAAGGGTTACCGAACCCGGTATCGAGGGCGGCAGGCGGGTGAGGTCAGGCGCGATACTTCGCGAACGCGGCCTCGTCGAATTTGAGGCCGAGGCCGGGAGCGGTCGGCATCGCCAGCAGACCGTCGACCGGCTCGGGCACCGACTCCCACAGGTGAAACAGGCGCGGCATGTATTCGACGGTCAGCCCGTTCGGCACCGCGCCGACCAGATGCACATGGATCTCGGGCACGCCGTGGCTGACCACCGGCAGGTTGAACGCCTCGGCCATGCCGGCGATCTTGAGCCAGGGGGTGATCCCGCCCGAGCGCACCTGGTCGATCATCACGATATCGACCGAGCGCGCCTCCAGCATGTGGCGGAACGGGACAATGCCGTAGAGGTACTCGCCGCCGGCGACCGGCGTCGACAGCGCCGCGGTCACCCGCGCGAGGCCGGCGTAATCGTCGTGCGTCGTCACGTCTTCGAGCCAGAACAGGCCGACCCCGGCATCTTCGACCCGCCGGCCGATATCGATCGCCTGTTCGGGCCGCCAGCGCTGGTTGATGTCGCACATCAGATCCATGTCCGGGCCGCAGGCTTCGCGGATCAGCTTGGCCTGCTCGACTTCGCGCGCCGGCGAGGTGGCGCCGAACAGCCCGAGCTGCATCTTGGTCTGGCGATGGCCTTTCTCGCGCAAGCGGCCGGCGGCGGTCACCGCTTCTTCGAGCTTGAGGCCGCGCCGGAGCGCGCCGCTGGCGTAGGTGGCGATCCGGTCGCGGCCGCCGCCGAGCAGCTTCCACAACGGCAGGTTCAGCGCCTTGCCCTTGATGTCCCACAGCGCGACGTCGATCGCCGACATCGCCATCATGAGGATGCCCGACGGCCCGGCCGAACCTGCCGCGGCGCGCAGCTTGGCGGCGACCGCCTCGACCCGCATCGGATCGTCACCGATCAGCAGCGCGCCGAGGTCGTCGATCGCACGGCGCAGCGTATTGGTCAGCGCGCCGCCGAAATAGGCGACGCCGAGCCCCTCGATCCCGTCATCGGTGCGCAGTTTGAGCGTGACGATGGGGTTTTTCGCATTCGGATTTTCCGAAAATCCAGCAAGCGGCTCGTCGTTCGGCAGCAGCACGATGTCGGTATGGAGCGAGGCGATCTTCATGGCTCAATCCCTTCCTTCGTCATTGCGAGCGTAGCGAAGCAATCCCCTTCCGTCTTGGCCTTCTACCGAGGGGGATTGCCGCGTCGCGCTGCGCGCGCCTCGCAATGACGTCTAAGCGGCGAACCGTTTCACCGCATCCTGGTCGAACGCGAGACCGAAGCCGGGCTTGTCGGACAGCACCAGCTCGCTCTTGTCGAGCGCCGGCGTTTCAACGAACAGCTTCAGCATCCACGGCATGTACTCGACCGTCAGCCCGTTCGGGATCGCCGCGATCAGATGCGCGTGGAATTCGGGAATGACGTGGCTGACCACGGGGAGGTTGAACGCCTCGGCCATGCCGGCGATTTTGAGCCACGGGGTGACGCCGCCGGCGCGGACCAGGTCGATCATCACGAGATCGACCGAGCGGGCCTCGATCATGTGGCGGAACGGGATGACCCCGTAGACCAACTCGCCGCCGCAGATCGGCGTGGACAGGGCGGCGTTGACCCGGGCGATACCGGCGTAGTCGTCATGCGTCGTCACGTCTTCCAGCCAGAACAGGCCGACCCCGGCGTCTTCGACCCGTTTGCCGATGTCGATCGCCTGCTCGGGCCGCCAGCGCTGGTTGATATCGCACATCAGCGCGATGTCGGGGCCGATTGCCTCGCGGATCTTGACCATGCGCTCGACCTCGATCTTGGGCGAGGTCGCGCCGGGAAGCGCGAGCTGGGTCTTCATCTCGCGGAAGCCCCTGCCCTTCAGCGTCGCCGCGGCCTTGACCACGGTGTCGAGCGGCAGGCCGCGGCGCAGCGCGCCGCTGGCATAGGTGGCGATGCGGTTGCGCGCGCCGCCCAGGAGCTTCCACAGCGGCTGCTCCAGCGCCTTGCCGCGGATGTCCCACAACGCCATGTCGATTGCCGCCAGCGCCAGGGTGAACATGCCGCCCGGCCCCGAGCCGCCGGCGGCATCGCGCAGCTTTTTGATGATCGCTTCGAGCCGGTGCGGGTCTTCGCCAAGGCACAGCTCGCACAGCTGGTCGATCGCGCTTTTCAACGTCCGGGTCAGTGCCCCGCCGTAGAAGCTGACGCCGATCCCCTCGACTCCGCTATCGGTGCCGAGGGTAAGGACCACGATCGGCCGGACCGCGCCCTCCTTTTCCAGCGCGCCGGCAAGCGGCTCGTCTTCCGGGATGTTGAGGATCTGCGAGCGGAAGGTCGTGAGCTTCATCGGGGCACCTGCAACGGGCGAGAGAAGGCCGCAGATTGGACCATCCCTCGCCCCTCGTCATCCCGGGTTGACGCTACAGCCGCTCCATCCCGGCATCCTGCGGCGGCAGATTGACCGCCGGCGGTGGCGAATGCCCCAGCTCGCCCGGATAGATCTCGTCGAGCGTCCCGCCGTGACAGGCCGAGAGCAGCAGGAGCGCCGCGATCGCGGCGATGCGCGCTTCGAGACGCCGCCAGCGCCTCCTCGGCATGACGGCTGTTTTCGATGGCATCCCTGTTCCCCCCGTGATCCTAAGAAACGCCCGGCAGAGCGCTCCCCGCTCCAGCCTCACGTCCTCACGCCTTGTAGCGATCGAGCACGCCGTCGTCGAACTCGATCCCAAGCCCCGGCGTTTGCGGCATTGCCAGCTCGCCGTTCTGCTGCACCGGCACTTCCTTGAACATCGCACCGAGCCACGGCATGTACTCGACGGTGAGGCCGTTGGGAATGGCGCCGATCAGGTGGACATGCACCTCCGGGATCAGGTGGCTGACCACCGGAAGGTTGAACGCCTCGGCCATGCCGGCAACCTTGAGCCATTGGGTGATGCCGCCGACCCGCACCAGGTCGATCATCGGCACGTCGACGGAGCGCGCCTCCATCATGTGGCGGAACGGCACGATGCCCCAGACATACTCGCCGCCGGCGACCGGGGTCGACAGCGCGTCGGAAATGCGGGCAAGGCCGGGGTAATCGTCGGCGGTGGTGACGTCCTCGAGCCAGAAGAGGCCGACCCCCGCGTCCTCGACGCGCTTGCCGATATCGACCGCCTGCTCCGGCCGCCAGCGCTGGTTGATGTCGCACATCAGCTTGATGTCGGGGCCGATCGCCTCGCGGATCTTGACCATGCGCTCGACTTCGATCTTGGGCGTGGTCTCGCCGGGGAGCGCGAGCTGGGTCTTCATCTCGCGCCAGCCCTTGTCCTTGAGGGTGGCGGCGGCCTTGACCACGCGGTCGAGCGACAATTCGCGCATCAGCGCGCCGCTGGCATAGGTCGGCACGCTCTTGCGCCCGCCGCCGAGCAGCTTCCACAGCGGCTGATCGACCGCCTTCGCCTTCAAATCCCACATCGCCATGTCGAGCGCCGACAGGGCGAGGTTATAGACGCCGCCCGGCCCGGCCGAGCCGCCGGCGGCGTTCTTGAGCTTGGCGTGGATCGCCTCGCCGAGCTGCGGGTCGTCGCCGACCAGGAGCGCGCCCAGTTCGCCGATCGCGTGGCACAAAGTCCCAGTCAGCGCGCCGCCGAAATAGGCGACGCCGATACCCTCGGCACCGCTATCGGTGCCGACCCGCACCCAGACGATCGGCCGCTTGCCGTCGGGATTGGCGGCCGCGCCGGCAAGCGGCTCGTCGGCCGGCAGATTGACGATGCCGGTACGGATGGCGGAGATTTTCATAGGGTTTGCCCTTTTACGAGTTCGGAGGGGAGCAAGAATCTACAGATCAGCGAGCCTGATCCACGTCCCGAGGCCGCCGGCAATCACGAGGCCGAGAACGATCGTCAGCACGCTGCCGGTGCCGAACAGCAACAGCCACAGCACGAAGACCGCGATCGCGGTGAAGATGCCGCCGATCAGCGACGGCATCGACCGTTTGACCGGAACGGCCGGCATGGCTCACACCCGCGCGAGGCGCGAATCGGCAGCGGTGGCGCGCGCCTTCTTCAAATTCTGCTTGCGAAACCTGGTGTCGTACCCGTTGAAAACATGGCCGATGAGGCCGCGATCGAGGTCGGTGGTGCCGAACAGCCAGTCGGCGATCGGGTAGGTCAGGTTCATGTTGGTGCCCATCATGATCGACTGGTTGTGATGGGCGATGTGGTGGCGCCGGATCGTGTTCATCAACGGGATGTGGCGGTCGATGCGGTCGTCCTTCACATGGCAGCCCCAGTGAAAGAATTCGTAGTTGAGGTAGATCGCGGTCGTGGTCGCAACCAGCAGCCAGCCGGCGTTGGCCGACCAGATCAGGCTCAGCACCCAAGCGCCCGCCGCCGACATGCAGATGAACGTCGTCAGCGCATAAGGCGGGAAGAACGTGATGCGGAAATCGCGGGCGCTGTCGAAGCTGACTTCGTGGTCAGTGAAGAACTGGTGGTGCGCCAGGGTGTGGCGCTTATAGAGACCCATGAATCCCGGCACCGGGCGATGCAGCAGAAAGCGGTGCAGAGCCCATTCGAAAATGTTGCAGCCGAGGAACACCGCCGGCACCACCAGCCACTCGGCCCAGCTCGGGTCGTGGATGTGAAGGACGCAGTACCAGATCGTCGCCAGCCCCATCGCCGCGATGACCACGACATGCGCCAGCCCGCTGTACCACGGCGAGATGCGCTCGCGATAATCGGCGCGGAACGCGGCTTGTCGTGGGGTCATCATCGGGCGTCCTCCTCCCGGCACAGCACCCATCGATCATAAGCCGGACGGGCGATGC
>DASQGR010000091.1:0-3081 GCA_035632515.1 Allostellaceae bacterium
GCTCGCTGTCGCGGCGCGACAGCGAGCGGCGGCCGAGGAAGTCCTTGTCCTGCGCCACCATCCGCGCGAAGCCGAGATCGATCGGGGTCACCGAGCCGTCGGTTTCCTGGCCGACGACGATGTAGCCCTTCTCGGCGCGCAGCACGTGCATCGCCTCGGTGCCGTATGGGGTGATGCCGCAGGCCTCGCCTGCCGCAATCAACCGCTGCCACAGCGCGAGGCCGGCACTCGCCGGCACGTTGATCTCGTAAGACAGCTCGCCGGCAAAGCCGATGCGGAACACCCGCGCCGGGATGCCGGCAATTGCCGCCTCGCGCATCGTCATGAACGGGAAATCCGCCAGATCGAGGCCCGCCGCCACCGCCGCCAGGACGTCGCGCGACGCCGGACCGACCAGCGTCGCGGTGGCCCATTCCTCGGTCAGCGAGGTGCAGAAGACATCGAGATCGAGCCACTCGGTCTGCAGCCATTCCTCGAACCAGTCGAGCACCGCCGCGGCATTGCCGGTGGTGGTCGTGACGAGAAAGCGGTCCGCCGCGAGCCGCGTGCCGACCCCATCGTCGAACACCATGCCGTCTTCGCGGCACATGACGCCGTAGCGGCAACACCCGACCGCCAGGTTGTGCCAACGATTGATATAGATCCGGTCGAGAAACCGCGCCGCGTCGGGGCCCGAAACCTCGATCTTGCCGAGGGTCGAGGCGTCGAGCAGCGCGACCCCGTCGCGCGCGGCGAGGCATTCGCGCCGCACCGCCTGGTCCATGGTCTCGCCAGGGCGCGGGTAATGGCGCGCCCGCTTCCATTGGCCGACATCCTCGAACACGGCACCGGCGGCGACGTGCCAATCGTGCATCGGCGTCACCCGGACCGGGTCGAAGAACTCCCCGCGCTCGCGCCCGGCCAGGAGCCCGAACCCGACCGGCACGTAAGGCGGGCGAAACGTCGTGGTCCCGGTCTCGGCGATGGCGCGGCCCAGCGCCTGCGACAACAGCGCCAAGCCGGTGATGTTGCCGGTCTTGCCCTGGTCGGTGCCCATGCCGAGCGTGGTCCAGCGCTTGACGTGCTCGATCGCGGTGAAGCCTTCGCGCGCCGCGAGTGCGATATCGGCGGCGGTGACGTCGTTGTGCAAATCGACAAAGCTCTTGCGCCCGCCATCCTCGCCCGGGACGAGCCACAACGGCTCCGATGCCGTCTCGCCGGACGAGGCAATTTGCGGCAGGGCCGGCGGCTCGCCGCCGGGGAAGCCGCATGCGAAGGCGGCGCGCATACCCGCCGCGACGCCTTCGGCCAGGCATGCGGCGAGATCGAAGCTGCCGCGCGCTGCGCCGACCGGCATCAACGCTGCGTCGATCCGGTCGGGGACAAACGCCGCGAGGTCCTCGTCGTAGCGGAGCCTGCCTTGAGCATGGGCGAACAGGTGAACCACCGGGTTCCACCCGCCCGACACGGCCAACAGGTCGCAAGCGATGCGGATCGGCTTGCCGCCGGCAAGCGGACGGATCGTCACGCGACGCAAGCCGTGCCGACCGCCCGTGCCGGTAACCGCATGGCGCGGATAGAGCGGAATGCCCTCGACCAAAATCCGCGCCGACGACCCCGGCCCGCTGCGCGGATCGACGATCGCCGCGACCGCCACGCCGGCCGTCTTCAGAGCCGCCGCGGCGTGATAGGCGCCGTCATTATTGGCGAACAGCACCGCGCGTTGACCGGGTGCGACGGCAAAGCGGTTGATATAAGTCTCGACCGCGCCCGCCAGCATGATTCCGGGCCGGTCGTTGCCGGGAAAGACCGGCGGCCGCTCCAGCGCGCCGGTCGCCAGCACGACCCGGCGGGCGCGGATGTGCCACAGGCGCTGTCGCGCGCCGCGCTCGGCCGCGATCAGGTAATTGTCGTCGTAGCGGCCGAATACCGTCGTGCCGGTCAGCACCCGCATTTCGGGCAAGCCGGCCAGCTCGGCGGCGACGGATGCGGTCCACCCGGCCTCGATCTGGTCCGGCCGCCGCAACAAGGAACCGCCGAGCTCGCTGTCGGCCTCGGCCAGGATCACGCGGGCGCCGCTGCGTCCTGCCGCCAATGCGGCGGCCAGCCCGGCCGGCCCGCCACCGACCACGAGCACGTCGCAATGCGTGTGAGTCTTGTCGTAACGCTCGGGGTCGGGTTGCCGCGGCGCCCGGCCCAACCCCGCCATCCGGCGCAACAGCGGCTCCCACAGGCGCTGCCAGGCCGGCCGCGGGCTGATGAACATCTTGTAGTAGAACCCCGCCGGAAACAGCGGTGCGAGCCAGCCGACCGCGGCCGCGAGATCGCAGCGCAGCCCCGGCCAGGCGTGCTGGCTGGCGGCGACGAGCCCCTCGTAGAGGGCGATATCGGTGGCGCGGCGATTGGGCTCGGTCATCGCACCCGCGCCCACCCGCACCAAGGCCGAGGGCTCCTCGGCTCCGGCGGCGAAAATTCCACGCGGGCGATGAAATTTGAAGCTGCGCCCGACCAGCCTCACCCCATTGGCAAGCAGCGCCGAGGCCAGCGTGTCGCCAGGATGGCCGTCGTATTCGCGCCCCTCGAAACGAAAACGCAGGGTGCGGGTGCGATCGATCCGCCCGCCTTGCGCCAGACGGAAGCGCTGCGTCACGGGTCGCCGCCGAAATCGCCGCCAAAGCCGCTCAAGGGGGGCCGCTCGCCGATCTTGTAGACCGCGATGATGCGGTGGGAGACGGTGTCGCGCAGCAGGTTGAACCAGCGCCGGCAGCCGGCCTGATGCACCCAGCGCTCGGCGAAGATGCCCTTGGGATTGTTGCGCATATAGAGATAGTCGGCCCAGGCCGCGTCATCGAGCTGGGCCGGATCGGCGGCGCGCGAGACATGGGCCTCGCCGCCATAGCGGAACTCGGTCTCGTCGCGCTCACCGCACCAGGGGCAAGGGATCAGCAGCATCTCAATGCGCCCACTCAATGCGCCACTGCCGCGGCGCCGTGCTCGTCGACGAGCGCGCCGGTGGCGAAGCGGTCGAGCGCAAACGGCGCGGCGAGCGGGTGCGGGTCGTCATGGGCGATCGTGTGGGCGAAGACATGACCCGCGCCCGGG
>DASQGR010000092.1:0-9908 GCA_035632515.1 Allostellaceae bacterium
TGGCCGATATTGACGTTCCACAGCCCCGACAGCCCGTCGATCACCGCGCGCCCGTTCACGTCGACGAGCATCGCGCCCTTGCCGTGATCGACGAACAGCGGCGTCTTGTGGTCGTCGGGATGGTGCAGCGGGTGGACCAGATACTGGCGGTCGGTGTCGAGCAGCTGTGTCGTGCCGTCCATGAATGTCTCCGAATCGGACCTCTTCCCGTCATCCTCGGGCTTGTCCCGGGGATCCCAATGGAGTTCCGCTGGGGTGGCCGGGACAGGCCCGACCATGACGTTGGGATGTGTGCTATCCAGCCTACGCCTACCGGTTCGGCAGATCGAGGGGATAGATCGGCCGGCGCACCTTGGCGAAGGTGAGCTGGCCGTAGTCCGAGGTGCACACCCCCATGCCGGCGCAATCAACAACGGCCTTCGCCATCGCGCCCAGCCCGGCGCGCCAATGCACCCGGCTTTTCAGCATGACGTAGCGCTTTTGCATCGGGTCGATGCCGAGGCTGAAGAAGCAGTTGAGGTCCGACGGCTCGACATGGCGCGAGATCAGCGCAACCTCGACCCGGCCGGTGTCGATGACCACGGATGGTCCCATATCGGTGGTGACGCCGCGTCCCATCGGCCCCTTGTTGCGGAAGCGGCCGGCGGCGATCGTCTTGACCGTGCCGGTCAGCGACAGCGGCGGGCTCTCGCCGGGAATCTGCGGCATCTTGAGCTTGCCGCCGACCGACAGCGTGACCTCGGCGCCGATGCCGGCGGCAATCGCCTGCTGCACCGCCTCGGGATCGTAGATCGCGAATGCGGCGACGTTGTCGAGTTCGGCCTTGAGGATTTCGCCGAGCACCAGGGTCGTGTCCATCGTGCCGCCCGAGGCGCAATTGTCGTAATGGTCGAGCAGCACGATCGGCCCCTCGTTCGGCAGCGGCGCCGGCATCGCCTTGGCCCGGCCGAGCGCCGCCTCCAGCGGCTCGATCTTGTAGACGAAGGCCTCGCGGTGGCCCCAGGCGCGATCGAGCAATTCATCGCGCAGGCGGCTGGCGAGCGCGCGGTTGCCGTCGGTCACCACCACGGCGCTAAGCCCGGCATTGGCGATATCGGCATGGGGGAAGCCGGTGAACACGCTCGCCGCCAGCGCGCCCTCCCCGGTCATCGCCGCGCAGCGCGCCTGCAGCTCGCGGTTCGGGTGGTCGTCCGAGCCCTGGCGCATCACGTGCGGCAGCATCGGCACGTTGCCCCAGGCGATTACCGGCGCCACTTCGCCGCGGATCGCGCGGATGAGGATGTCGCCGGCGCGCCGGGCGGTGTCGTAGGTGTCGACATGGGGGTAGGTGCGATAGCCGGCGACCACCGTCGCGTTGTCGATCATCGCGTCGTAGAGGTTGGCGTGCATGTCGTAGGCCACGGCGATCGGCGTCGTCGCGTCGATCGCGCGAATGCGGCGCAGCAACTCGCCCTCGCCGTCCTCATAGCTTTCGGTGACCATCGCGCCGTGCAGGTCGAGCAGGATGCCGTCGAACCCGCCCTTGGCGACGGCGTCGCAGATCGCGTCGGCGATGTGCGCATAGGCGGCATTCTCGACCGGCCGGCTCGGCGAGGCGCCGGCGGCGATCGGCAGCTCGACCTCCGCCTTTTCGCGCGCGGCGATGTCGAGATAGGCGCCGAGCCCCGACCCGGTCCCGCGAAAGGCGCGGATCGCCCCCTCGCCGTAAAGCGGACCCGGCCCCGATTTATCGTGACCTGGCCCGAACCGTTCGAGCGGCGTCGGCACCGGGGAGAAGGTGTTGGTCTCGTGTTTCATCATCGCGATCAACAGTCGCATGGCGAGGGCTCCGATGTGCTCGCCACCTTATTGTCATTGCCATAGCAGCACGGCAACGCTTTGCGTTGGGGCGGCGCTTATCCGGCTATAATGGTAGCCGGTTTATTCCGGTTTATTCCGGGATTTGCGAATGAGGCGCGTACGGCGTCGTCCGCGTTTGCTGTCGCGGTGCCGAGGAGCGCAGATAGGAGACGATCATGAAGCGCAGCACCGACCGCATCCTGACCACCCATGTCGGCAGCCTGCCGCGGCCGGCCGACCTTTACGCGATGATCGCGCAGAAGCAGGAGGGCGGTGCGGTCGCCGAGCCCGCTTTCTCGACGCGGGTGAAAAGCGCGGTCGCGGAGATCGTCCGGCGCCAGGCCGAAGCCGGCATCGACATCGTCGCCGATGGCGAGATGGGGCGAGTCGGCTTCATTCCCTATGTCAACGAGCGGCTGACCGGTATCGAACCGAGCCCCGGCGAGATCGCCAGCTATTGGAGCGAGTCGCGCGAGTACAAGGCGTTTCCCGAATTCTATGCCTGGGCGCAGGGTCAGCCGGGCGCCGCCGGCCGTGCCGGGCGCACCCGCTGGATGTGCACCGGCGCCGTCTCCTACAAGGGCCAGGCGGCGCTGGCCGCCGATATCGCCAACCTCAAGGCGGCGATGGCAGGGCAGAAAATCGAGGAGGCATTCATGCCGGCGGTGTCGCCGGCCAACCTCGTCAACTGGAACCGCAACCACTACTACAAGACCGAAGAGGAATACCTTTACGCAGTCGCCGAGGCGCTGCGCGAGGAATACCAGGCGGTTATCGCCGCCGGGCTGGTCCTCCAGATCGACGACCCGCTGTTGAGCTCCTACTACGTGATGCATGCCGACAAAAGCGTCGAGGAGTGCCGCGCCTGGGCCGCGACACGGGTAAAGGCGCTCAACCACGCATTGCGCGGCCTGCCGCGGGACCGCATCCGCTACCATACCTGCTACAGCATCAATATCGGCCCGCGCGTCCACGACATGGAGCTGAAGAACATCATCGACATCATGCTGTCGATCGATGCCGGCGCCTATTCGTTCGAGGCGGCCAACCCGCGCCACGAGCACGAGTGGAAGGTGTGGGGCGGGGTCAAGCTGCCCGAGGGCACGGTGCTGATCCCGGGGGTGATCACCCATTCCTCGAACATCGTCGAGCATCCCGAGCTGATCGCCGAGCGCATCGGCCGCTTCGCCAAAGTGGTCGGACGCGAAAACGTCATCGCCGGCGCCGATTGCGGCTTTGCCAGCTTTGCCGCGACGAGCGAGGTTCACCCGAGCGTCGTGTGGACCAAGCTGGCGGCGCTGGCCGAAGGCGCGCGGATCGCGAGCCGAGAGCTGTGGAGCTGAGCAGGGCGGGACCGCGAACCGCCCTCCGGTTTCGAGCAATCGCCGCCGGTCCCGGAAAAATTCATAAAAGAAAAAAATTCGTAAAGGTGGCCCGACTGTGACCCCGGTCACACGTGATCGGTTGCGCGCAGACTATGTTCCGGTCGTCGATACGGTGTGGGGAGGCTACGGCCATGACGCACACACGGATGACCCGCTGGATCGAAATTGCGGATGCGAGGCAAGCCTGCGAGGCGGCAGGGTTCGATCATGGACAGGCGACGGAAGTCCATCGTCTGCATCTCGGTCGGGCCATCGCCAGGATCCCAGGCTTGATCCGCCAGGGCGTGGCCGGCCAGCGTCTGACGCATTTCGGCCATGCTCTCGCCTGCGTCCGCCCTCCATTGCCGACGGCGCCGGACCGCGACGATCCGGCCAGGCCGAAGCGGAGCTAGGGCCCGCACGGCCGGGGCAGTTGCGCTGGTGCACTTTAACCGCTGCACTACCCCGCCGGCATAGGGTATCGAAAACGGTCGGTTTTGGCGTATGAGGATTGCCCGGCTCGTCGAACTTTGGCGGGAAAATCGCATGGCGGCGCCGACATCGGTCGAAAAGCGCAAGCTGTTCGAGGGCCACGCGCTCTTCGGCAAGCTGCCGCCGGAGGATCTCGACGCGTTGCTGCTGCACGCCCGGGTCGAGCATTACCCCGCCGGCGGCGAGATTTTCGCCAAAGGGTCGCCGGGCCGCAGCATGATGGCCATCCTCAAAGGGCGGGTCCGAATCAGCACTCCCTCCCCGGCCGGTCCCGATATCGTGCTGGCGATCCTGCAAGCCGGCGAGGTTTTCGGCGAGATCGCGCTGCTCGACGGCGAGGATCGCACCGCCGATGCGACCGCGGTCGCCGATTGCGATCTGCTGGTGCTCGATCATCGCGACTTCGTGCCGTTTCTGGAACGCCGCGCTGAGCTCTGCCTCCTGTTGCTGAGGCTATTATGCCGGCGCCTGCGCCAGACCGATCGGCAGGTCGAGGAGGCGATGTTCGGGCGGCTCGACAACCGCGTCGCCAAGGCGCTGGTCCGGCTGGCGAATGGGGTGGCGGCGGAAAGCCGCGACCCCGGCGGCGTCGCGCTGCGCATCTCGCAGGAGGAGCTCGCCGGAATGGTCGGGGCTACCCGCGAGAGCGTCAACAAGCTGTTGCGCCTGTGGCAGAACGACGGGGTGCTGCGGCTCGGCAAGCGTCTCATCGACATTCCCGACATCGCCGCAATCGAGGCGCTCGCCTGACGACGCCCACCCCGACAACGCCGACCTGACCGGGAGGCGCGCGATCTGCTAATCTTGCCGGCGGCAAAAGGCGACCTCGCTTCAACGGCACGGGAGGCAGGATGGATCTCAGTCAGCTGAAGGAAGCGGCCATCGCCGCGACGGTCGCAGCGCTGCAACGCAAATTCGACGTGCTGCCGGGCGAGGACAGCGACGAATGGGAGGATGAATACCGCCGCCAGTTCGCGCTGGCAAAGCAGCGCTACGGGGTCGGCATCCCGACCGTCTCCCGTCCGGCCGCCGGGCCCGCGCCGCAACTGCCGGAGCTGACCGGCACGCCCGAGCAGAAGCATTGGGCCGAGCAGGTGCGCGCCGAGCGCCTGCGCGAGATTGCCAATGCACCGATGCGCGCCTGGATCGCCAAGACCTGGATCCGCGCCAAGCTGTGGGTCGATACCCGCGAGGTGCCGATCAACACCCTGCTGCAGCGCCTCCAGCCGCAATACGACGAGTATTGCCGGCAGGCCGCCGAGCAGCAAAAGGCCCGCGCCGCCGAGGCGCAGCAAAAGACCGCCGCCGTCGCCGCACATCAGGCGGCGCTGCGCAAGGCCGGCATCACCGAAGCCGGCCTCATCGAGCTGGTCGACGCCAGCGAGCGCACCAAGCCGGCCGCCCTGGCCGAGAAGCTGGCCGAACTCACGGGGGATGACCGTCATCTGCGGATTTTCGCCACCGCCGACCCGAAAATCCTGCTGATCAAGGAAAAGAACCTGACCGGGCAGCATGATTACGGCATCGAACGCGACGAAGGTCTGGTCGGCGACCTCAAACTCTTCATGCAAGCGCCATGAGGCATTGCCAGACGCAGCAACCGGGACACTATTCATTACCCGACTGGTGCTTACAGATTGGCGATTTGAGCAGCTCCCTGATGGGAGCGACGCCGGTCATGCCGGCAGCGACGCCGGCGATCGCCACGCCATAGCCTGCGCGCATAGCAGCCCTTAATCGGCGCAATCGAGGTCCGGCGGCGTTGCCGGGCCTCGATTTTGGGCGCATTCTTTATGCTCAGGATCGCGATAAGGGAGTTTCGGGGAATGGCCGCTCAGCCGCAAGCCACACTCAGCAATACCGGAAAGCCGGAAGCCCTGTACGGCAAGCTGGAAGAGCGGATATTGGCGCGCGACCAAAAGGGCGCGAGCGACGTCTATTACGATCTCGTCCGGGCCGGACGGCCGATGACCGAGATCGTCGCCGAAGGAGTGCGCATCCACGCCCCCTACACCCATGTGCCGTATCACGAGCGGATCGACGACGGCTACGTCAACTTCGTCAACAACGACCATTGCCTGCTGTCGGCGCGCGCCTCGCTGCACCTGTCGAAGCTGGTGCCCGAGGATTGCGCCGCGCTGCCCTATGCGCAGACCATCTGGTACATCCCGACCGGGCTCGACATCTGGAACCAGAAGATCCTGAAGGCGCCCGGGCACTACGCCCGCGCCCCGGGCTGGTCGATGCCGCCGGGCCCGCCGCCGATGCCGGAGGTCGCCTGGGCCGACCAGGAGCCCGAGCGGCTCGAGGGGCCGCTGCAGGAGCGGCTCGACCATTGGATGACGCTGGTCCATCGCGGCAACGTGCTCGAAGCGTACCGCGTGTTCCTCGGGCTGATGGAGAACCCGGCCGAGCGCAAGCAGGTGCTGGCGCAGCTCGTCCACGCCGGCCTCATCGACGTGCAGGACCGCGCCCTCTACAACCGCTCCTACACGACCGGGCACAAGGCGTTTCGTGCCCGCGCCACGGTCGATCTCGGCAATTTCCTCGGCTGGGAAAACGCGCATAACGTCGTCTATGCCGGCGCGCTCGACATGGCGGTCGGCCCGCGCTGGTACTCGAGCTACGAGATGGCCTGCAACGCGGTCCAGATCTTCCTCGAAAAGGCGGCGATCTCGGCGATCCCCTATGCCGGCGTGACCCAGGCCGAGCTCGACATCCTCGCCAACAACAAGGCGCCGCTCACCGAGGAGGAGCAGAACGCGTTCGAGAAATCGGTTATCCGCGACGCCGAGCCCGGCTACCTCCAAGTCCTGTCCGACCTGCTGAAGGCCGGCAAGAGCCCGCGCCGCGTTCTCGACGCGCTGCAGGTCGCCTCGGCCCAGTTGATACTCGAAACCCGCGGCGTCAACAATTTCTCGTTGCCGCAGCATTGCTTCGAATACCTCAACACGATGGCCTGGTATTTCGACAATTTCCAGCACAAGCAGCAGGTCAAACTGCTTTACACCGCGACCTCATACCTGAACCGCGCCGCCTGGCATCAGAAGGGCATCAACGACTCTGCGCCCAACACACCGCAGGCGCCCGCCGGCGCCGCGAAGCTCAGCGGCAGCGAAATCCTCGACCGGATGGACCAGGCCGTGCTCGCGCTCGACGGCAAGGCCAGCGTCGACTGGACGAAGGCCTATCTCGACAACCACAAGGATCGCACGCCGCTGATCCAGCGCCTGGCGCTGCTGTCGTCGCGGATGGGCAACGACCCGCACAACCAGGAGATCGGCCAGGTCTTGCTCGAGGACTATGGCAAGATCCAGGGCTGGGACCGCGACCGCCTGTTGCTCGCCTGCGCGCATCACAGCGCGGCGCACCGCAAGTACGGCAATCCGCTCGACTGCGCCAACCGCTTCGGCGCGGCGATGGGGATTGCCCGCCTGCAATAGGAGCGGCTGGACGCGGCCCTGACCAGAAGCGCAAAGCTCCGCCTCGGTATCGCTGTCGTACTGGTCTGCGTCGGTGCCGCTGCGGCCCGCGCGGATGATTTTGCCGCGCTTTATCAGGCGTCGTGGGCCGGATTGCCCGCCGCGCGGATCCGCCTGACCCTGCACGACGCCCCGGGGGCCTATCGCACCGAGATCGCGATCGCCAGCGAGGGGCTGCCGAAAATTGTGACCCGTTTTCGCGGCACCGCGGTAAGCGAAGGCCGGCTGGTCGCCGGCCAGGCCCCGGCGCCGTCGCGCTACGACGCCAACTATGATCTGCGCAAGCGCAAGGACCGGCTGCTGCGCATGACCTTTGTCGCCCGCGCCGGCACCGTCGTCGCCGAGCGC
Source organism: Allostellaceae bacterium (assembly GCA_035632515.1). Taxonomy (GTDB): domain Bacteria; phylum Pseudomonadota; class Alphaproteobacteria; order ATCC43930; family CGMCC-115725; genus DATARH01. Next base: position 7,526 of record DASQGR010000092.1, read on the forward strand.
GGCCCGGCGGATACGAGCCGCAAGAAAGCGCTGGCCGAAGAATTCCGCCGCAACGTCGTCGATCCGCTGAGCGCGCTGACGGCGATTCAGGCGGGGGTGCGTCGTGGCGAGACCGGCTTTGCCATCCCGGTCTATGATGGGGCGCGGCGTTTCGATGCGATCGTCAAGGTATTGCCGCGCAAACCCGCGGAGCCGGGCATCCGTCTTGCCCTGACCCTGCGCCCGATCGCCGGGTTCAAGGGCGAGAGCAGCGACGACGGCGACCCCGACAGCGCGCCGCGCCCGGTATCGCTGACCCTGTCCGACGATGGCCGGCTGACGCCGGTCTCGATGTCGGTGCCGATCTACTACCTGCCGCTCGACGTGACCTTGCAGCGCGTTTGCGCCACGGGGACGCCCTGTTCCTGGTGAACCCCGCCTCGTGGTGGGCTCGGGCACCCTCGACGAAAAAGCCCCCGGCCGCGAGGACCGGGGGCTCGATTTATCCAAGCTAAAGCTTAGTCCCAGTGGTGGTGGTGATGATGATAGCCGCCGCCAAACCCGACCGTGAACCCGCCATACGGGTAGCCGTAATACGGCGAATAGTAGCCGTAGCTATAGGCCGGGTAGGCATAGGGGTAATACGGAGCATAGCCATAAGCCGGCACGCCGACGCCGAAGAAGACGCGGGCGTCCGCCGGCGTCGACTGCAACGCCACGGCGCCAAGGCCCAACAGGGCGGCGGTGCCGATGCCGAGGCGCTTCATCAAGCGGCTTTTCATAATCGACATCGCATACCTCCATTCGATGCGTTCGCGGTGATCACTGACCGCTTGACATCAAAAACGGTACGCAGCCGTATCAATTCCCCGGCGAGTGGCCGTGCCGCAAAATGCCCTATTCCGGTCAGGGCGAATGCTCGGTGGTCGGGTCGATCATCTTGCGCACCTCGGTGATCTTGGTCGCTGGGAAGCCGCTGATCTCGGCATGCTTCCGGATGACCGCCTCGTCCTTGGCGAGGTACACGCAAAAGGTCTTGTCAGCGGCAACAAAGCTCTCGACCCACTGGATATCGGGCGCCAGCTGGGCCAGCACCGCATTGGATTTGGCGGCAGCGCCGCGCAGTTGCTCGCGCTCCAACGAGCCGGCACCGGGGATGTCGCGTTCGATGATGAATTTGCGCAATGCCATCTCACCCTCTCGTCGAAATTAATGGGCGCGGGAGTTACCCTAAGCCCACCGGGACGGCAAATCACCAACTCTTGACCGACGGCGCGCCGAGGGACCAATTTGCGCCGACCGCCGGCCCGACCCAAGGACGCGATATGGCTCAGGATCCACCCGCTTACGCCCGTCCTCGCCCGGATACCCAGCCGCCTTACCTCTATCCCGATTATGCCAGCACGGTGAAGCGGGCGCCGACCCGGCCGCTCATCCGGTTCGAGCACACACTGTCGGAGATCACCGGACCGACCTTCTCCAGCGGCTGGGCCGGCCCCACCGCGACGGATTTGACCCGTCAGCACAAGGGCGAGCCGCTCGGCGAGCGGATCATCGTCACCGGCCGCATTCTCGACGAGGACGGTCGCCCGATCCCCGGCACGCTGATCGAGCTGTGGCAGTGCAACGCCGCCGGACGCTACCATCACCCGGTCGACCAGCACGACGCCCCGCTCGACCCCAATTTCACCGGCGCCGGCGAGGCGATTTCCGATGCCGAGGGCCGCTATCGCTTTGTCACGATCAAGCCGGGCGCCTATCCGTGGCGCAACAGCCCCAACGCCTGGCGTCCGGCACACCTGCATTTTGGCGTGTTCGGCGGCGGCTTCGTCACCCGCCTCATCACGCAGATGTATTTTCCCGGCGACCCGCTGCTGCAATACGACCCGATCTATCAGAGCACCGCCGACACCGAGGCGCGCGAACGGCTGATCGCCGCGTACGACCCGAATTTGAGCGAGCCGGAATGGGCGCTCGGCTACGAATTCGACATGGTGCTGCGCGGCCGCGAGGCGACCCCGTTCGAAGCGCGGGACTAGGAGCGCAGCAATGGCCGCGAAACTGATTGCGACACCGGGGCAGACGGTCGGCCCGTTCTTTTCGGTCGGGCTGGACCGCCCCGAATGGAGCGACCTCGCCCGCAACAACCCGCGGGGCGAGCGCATCGTAATCGAAGGCCGCGTCGTCGACGGTGACGGCGCGCCGGTGCCCGACGCGATGCTCGAGCTGTGGCAGGCCAATGCCGCCGGCCGCTACGACCACATCGAGGATGCCCGCCCCGACAGGCCGCTCGACCCGCATTTCCACGGCTACGGCCGCGTCGCGACGAATGCCGAAGGGCGCTTCAAGATTACCACCGTCAAGCCCGGCCCGGTGCCGGGACGCGGCAATGCGCTGCAGGCGC
>DASQGR010000093.1:0-1641 GCA_035632515.1 Allostellaceae bacterium
TCGGTGCCCGTTAGGATTCGCGGAAACAGTTTGCCGATTTCGGTTGTGAGGTCGCTGATGTTGGTGGCGACGAGGCGGACATCGTTGTCGATAATCACCGAATAATCGCCCGCGCGGGCGCTGCCCACGAGACCGAGCGCAAGAAGGCTGGTTGAGGTTAGCAGCAACGTACGGCGTGTTGGGTTCTTTGCGACCATGATGCCCTCCAAGGTACTCTGACCATTTTATATAGATAGAGCCTACTTTAATCAACTAACGCCGTTTATAGCTGGCGGGCATGCTTTCTCCTTTCAAGGGACATTTGGCGGCTTTTCGTGCCGAGCCGAGCACCGATCGTCAAGCGCGGAGCCTCAGCCCTCGATGGAGGCGCGAATCCGTGATCGGTAGGCAAAAAAAAACCGCCGCGGCGAACCGCGGCGGTTTTGGTGTCCGATCTTCGCCGGTTACGGGGCGATGATCTCGACCCGGCGGTTCTGCGGCTCACGCACGCCATCCGCCGTCGGCACCCGGTTGTCGTTCTCGCCATGGCCCGAGACCACCATCTGCGCCGGCGGAATACCCCGCGCCGCCAAGGCCTTCGCGACGTTGTTCGCACGCCGCTCGGAGAGCCGCTGGTTGTAGCCCGGCGAACCCGACCGGTCGGTGTAGCCGGTCACCTGGATCTGCACCGGCGCGCCAGACTTATACGCCGCCGCCGCCTGATCGATGATCCCCATCCCCTCAGGCGTGATCCGGTCCTTGTCCCAATCGAAGAACACGATAAACACCCGCGGCGCAACCGCAGCAGGAGCCGGCATTGCCGCCGGAGCGGGAGGCGGCGGCGGCGGCGCGCCAAAGTGGAAGTTGATGCCCGCCTTTACCGTGTGCACCCCTTCGCTGGTCGAGCGCGTCGAGCACCAGATGCTGCCCGCCGCCGTACCGCCACCAGGAGCGCAAATCGTCGTCGGATCCGACAGGCCCATATAGAGGTATTCGACCTTCACCGACCAGCTCGGGTTGATCAAATACTCCAGACCGCCGCCGCCGACCGGAAACACTTCCGTCTTGCTCGTCTTGGCGTTCAGCAAACCAGGGCCGCACGGCGCCACCGAACAATTATCAAGATATTGGGTCGAGAAATCGGTAAAACCGATGCCGCCCTTGCCGTAAAGCAGCAGATTGCCGGTGCCCAGTAGGAAGCCGACTCGGCCGGTCACCGCGCCATACCACTGACCAAACTCACTAATGTCCTTAGAATCGCCGGCAACGCCCAGGCTGTTGGGATCGATCGCGCTGCCATGCACCCGCAGCCGGCCGCCTTCACCCTCGATGCCCAGCAGCCAGCTCGAACCGGGCAGCTGCCAGTTAAAGCCGAGCGTGCCGCCACCCATGATGTCGCCTTGCAGCTTGTAACGGTAGGTCGCCCCAAAGGGGGTCCCATTGTAGAAAGTTCCCGCGGGGAACACTCCACCCGGCAGAGCCGACGGCTCGCGCGCCGTCAGCGTCGCACCCGTGTTGCCGCCAAGAAACCCGCCAAGGTAAAACCCCGTCCAATTCGGCGCCATCATCGGCATCGGGGGCGGCGGCGGAACCTGCGCCAGCTGCGCCCCAGGCACCAAAGTCCCCGCCGGCGCATCCTCGGCCAACGCGGGCGTCACCGCT
>DASQGR010000094.1:0-2536 GCA_035632515.1 Allostellaceae bacterium
ACCTTTGCGGCCGGTTTCCTCTTTCGCGGCGTTCGGCCTAAACCTGCGCCAAGCCCATCGGGTCGCCGCCGAAGGCCGGCATGATCTCCTCGGCGAAGGTGCGCAGGCCGGCGACAGAGGCGCCCGGCGCGGCGAACAGCACATTCTCGACCCCGCCGGCTTCGAGCTTTTTCAGCCGGGCGATGATCTCCTCGGGCGTGCCGAGCAGCGGCGCGTCGTCGAGCTCGAAGGCATCGGCGTCGTCCTTGAGGTGGTGGTAGCGCTCGGCGCCGGGACCGCGCGCGAGGTCGCCGATGTTCTGCAGCACCGCGCGGCGGGTCCGGATCGCCTGCTTGCGCTCTTCCTCGTTGTGGACGATCTGCAGCCCGCGCGTGACGCCGACCATCATCGGGTCGTATCTGCGCCCGGCCGCCTTGCACTCCTCGCGGAACACCCGGACCCGCTCGGTGATCAGATCGGTCGGGGCGATCTGATCGAGCAGCAGGTTGTACCCCTCGCGGGCGGCGCGGCGGATCGATTCCGGGCTGCCGGCGCCGAGCCAGAACGGCGGGTGCGGCTGCTGGATCGGGCTCGGCTCGACGACGACGTTATCGTAGCTGTGCCACTTGCCCTTGTAGGAAAAGCGCTTGCCGTCCGAGGCCCATGCCTGGCGGATCACCGCCATCGCCTCGTCAAAGCGCTCGGTCGCCTCGTCCTGGTCGACGCAAAAGCCGGAGAATTCGTACGGCCGGTAGCCTTTGCCGACGCCGAAATCGAGCCGCCCGTTCGACAGCAGATCGAGGGTCGCGGCCTGCTCGGCAACCAGCACCGGGTTGTGCCACGGCAGCACCACCACCGCCGTTCCGAGGCGGATGCGCTCGGTACGCGCGGCAAGGTAGCTCAGCAGGTTGAGCGAGGCCGAGACCTGGCCGAACCCAGTGAAATGGTGCTCCACCAGGAACACGCTGGAAAAGCCGAGCCGCTCGGCCTCGACCACGTAGTTGATGAAATCGTGGTAGCCGTCGCTGTCGCCGGCCGGCCCGCCTCGCGCCCGCGCCCCGCCAAAAAGCCCGAATTTCATGTCCCCACCCCGCTGCCGCCGATAGGGCATTGTATCGCCGCACGGCACAGGGGTCGAGGTCGCGACGGTAAAAGAGGGCGGACCGAAACCCGCCCTCTCCCTCGACTGCGATCGTCAAGCGGCAAATCGATCGACCTGCCAAGCCTTAGGACCGGCCCCCTTTTTGGCCGGCTTCGCTGGCGCGCTGACGGTCGTCGGCGAAATTGCCGCCACTGTGTTGGCCGCCCTTGTGGCCGGCCTCTGACGCACGCTCGGATCGTTGGCGAAGTTGCCGCCGCTGTGCTGGCCGCCCTTGTGACCGGCCTGCGATGCGCGTTCGCGGTCTTCGGCAAAGTTGCCGGATCCGCCCCGATGTTCAGCCATGAGTACCTCCTGTGGCTTTGGCTTACCCTTGGGAAACGCGCTCGGTTTTGGAGGTTCTCACAATAATTACCGGATTAACGTTCGAGGAAATTTCGGGTTAAGGAGCCTCATCTAAAATAACGGCGAGCTTTAACCGGCAGCACGAGAGATTACATTGATCGGCGGTCGCTAAATCGTCAGCCTACCCTTTTGCCGTATTTGCGCTCGCGATCCTCGGCGGATAGATGACGGTCCTCCAGTGCGCGCAGATGCGGCAGGCCCATCAGGTTGTTGATCTCATCGAATGAGACCAGAAGGTCGGGACGGTCGATGATCTCGCCCTCCCGCAGCGACTCGCCCAGTACGGAAAGCGCGTTCTGCATACCCCTGATCGCCGCGGCGGTGAGGATGCGCGGATAGGTGACGACGGCGACCCCCATATCCTCGAGTTGGCGCGCCGACAAAAGCGGCGTCGTCGGGCGCTGGCGGATGCCGAACCCCATATTGACCGCGAGCGGCTTTGCGACATTGCGCGCGACCGTGGCGATGTCCTCGGCCGCGAGCAATGCGTCGGCGAACAGCAGATCGGCGCCCGCCTCGGCATAAAGGTTGAGCCGGCGGATCGCCTCGCCGACCCCGAAGATCGCGGTCGCGTCGGTGCGCGACTTGATGACAAAGCCCGGGTCGCGGCGGGCCTCGACCGCGGCGCGGATCTTCTCGACCCCCTCCTCGGCCGAGATCACCTCCTTGCCGGCCATGTGGCCGCAGCGTTTCGGCCAGACCTGATCCTCAAGCATGATCCCGGCGATGCCGGCCTGCTCGAACCCGCGCACCGTAAAATGGACATTCACCGCGTTGCCGTATCCCGTATCGGCATCGGCGCGCAGCGGGATCGAGCAGCACGCGGCGAGCTGCCGGCAGGAATGCAGGTTCTCCTCGAACCCCATGATCCCGGTATCGGCCCAGCCGAGCCGGCTTTCGCTGGTTCCCGCGCCCGAGATCGCCGCCGCCTTGAACCCGGCCGCCTCGACGAGGCGGGCGCTGAACCCGTCATAGATACCGGGCAGCACCAGGATTTCCGGCGCATCGATGAGATCGCGCAAGCGTTGGCCGGGAGTGGTCACGTTCAGCTCC
>DASQGR010000095.1:0-2746 GCA_035632515.1 Allostellaceae bacterium
GGCCGATCGACGAACTTTGCCAGATCACCGACGCCCATATCCGCGCGATCCAGCCGCCGCGAAACGAGAAGGGGTGGCTCGACCCGACCGGCTGGATGGGGGTCTACGCCGCGCGCATGATCGCGACCGAGCTGCAAGTCGTCTGAACAACCCCACGTAATCCGTCCATGTAGCCGCTCGCCGGATGCCCTCGCGTTCGCGCATCCCCCCGCGAACGCTCGACTTCCTCGTCTTGGTCGTCGGGCTTTTCGTCGCCGGTTGCGGCGACAGCCTGGTCGTGACCTTGTGGGAGGCGGCAGGCGGCGGCTTGTTCACCGCCGCTCCCTCCGACCATATCGTCTCGGGCTCGCGCAGCGTGACCTTGCCGGAGCAGGCGGTAGGGCGCGATGGCGCGATCAGCGTGCCTTTCGCCGGCCGCATCCAGGTGGCCGGGCGCCTGCCGGTGGAGGTGCAGCGGGCCATCGAGCACCGCCTGTCGGGCAAGGCGATCGACCCGCAAGCGATCGTCACGGTGACGAGGAGCGTCAGCAACACCGCCACGGTATCGGGCGATGCGGTCAGCGGTGCGCGGGTGCCGTTGTCGCCGAAGGGCGATCGGCTGCTCGACCTTGTCGCCGCGGCCGGCGGCGCTCACACCCCCGGTCTACGAAACGGCGCTGCGGCTGTCGCGCGGCGGCGTTACGGTATCGGTGCCGATGGAGGTGCTGGTCTCCGATCCCGCCCAGAACATCTACGCCCAGCCCGGCGACGTGCTGACCGTGGTGCGGGCGCCGCGAACCTTTACCGTCTTCGGCGCCACCGGAAACAACAGTCAGATCGAATTCCCGGCGGCCAAGATGACATTGGCCGAGGCGCTGGCCAAAGCGGGCGGGTTGCAGGATTCGCGCTCCGACCCGGCCGGCATATTCCTGTTTCGCTGGGAGCCGCCCGCTATTGTCGAAGCGCTCGGCTACAAGCCCAGCAGCGCCGGGCCGGACGGCACTTCGCCGCTGCTCTATCGGCTCGATCTGCGTGATGCAAAAGACTATTTCCTCGCCGAGAGGTTCCCGGTCGCCGACAAGGACATCCTCTACGTCGCCAACGCCGATGCAAACGAACTGCAAAAGTTCTCGATCTTGCTCAACACGCTGACCGGGCCAGCCATCACCGGCGTGGTGATCCGCAACACCACGCAGTAGGGACCGGCTTGCCCGAGCCTTTGCAGCTGGGGGCCCGATGATCGCGCTCGACCTGTCGCGGCTGCTGTCGCGAGCCGGAAGCGCGACCCCGAGCGGCATCGACCGGGTCGAACTCGCCTACGCCCGGCATCTGCCCGCGGGCCGCGATCCATATTGCTTTGCCGCACTCAATGCGCTGGGACGGGTCGCCGCGCTGCCGCACGCCGAAGCCGAACAGTTCGTCGAGGCGCTGGCCGGGATTTGGCGTGACGGCGCAACACCGCAGGATCATCGTCGGGTGACGATGCTCGCCCGGAAGCTGCGGTGGAGCGCGCTGTTCGGCGAGCGGGCGCTGCATGACGCGATGCGCCGCGGGGACGGCAGGCCGGTCTACCTGCTGGTATCGCATCATCACCTCGATCGCCGGACCGCCATTGCCCGGCTCAAGCGGGAGACCGGCGCGCGCTTCGCCTGCTTCATTCACGACCTGATCCCGCTCGACTTCCCGCATTACACGCGGTCGAGCCAAACCCGCCGGCATCGCCGGCGAATCGCCACGACCGCGGCGCTTGCCGATGCGGTGATTGTCAATTCCGCCATGACCAGCCTTGCCCTGCAGCCTCATCTCGCCGGCGCCGGGCCGATCGTCGTCGCCGCGGCACCGCTGGGCGTCGATCTCACCGATGTCGCGGCGGCGGCGCCCGCGGACCCGCCCTATTTCATCTGCGTCGGCACGGTCGAGACGCGCAAGAACCAGGCGCTGCTGCTCGATGTGTGGCGGCGCCTCGCAGCAGAACTCGGCGGGCCTGCACCCCGTCTGCTGTTGATCGGGCAGCGCGGCTGGGGCGGCGACGCCATCGCCGATGGCTTGGCGGCCTTTCCTGGGGTTATTTCCGAGCACCGCAACGTATCCGATGCGGAAGTGATGCGAATGCTGCGCGGCGCCCGCGCGCTGTTGCTGCCGTCCTTGGCTGAGGGGTTCGGCCTGCCGGTGATCGAGGCTCTGGCGCTCGGCGTCCCGGTCATCTGCAGCAACTTGCCAGCGTTGCGCGAAACCGGCGGCGGGGTGCCGGACTACCTCGATCCGCACGATGCCGCCGCCTGGCACGCGGCGATCCTCGATTACCGTATCGACTCGCCGCGGCGCCAGGCTCAGCTCGCCCGCCTCGCCGGCTGGCGGCCACCGCGCTGGCACGACCATTTCGCCATCGTCGATCGGGTGATCCGGGGCCTCACTTGAGCCGGCTCATTTGAATTGGCCGGCTTGCCGGATCACGGCGGCGAGGTCGACCGGGTCGGCGGCGACCGCTCGCTGCTGCGCGATGACCATGCCGGCTGTCTCGCGGATCTGCGTCTCGCTGTGACCGGCGGTCAGGAAAAAGCGCAGCCGCGCAGCCCGCTCGGGCACCGCCGGGTAGAGGATCGGCTGCACATTGACGCCGCGCGCGAACAGGGCCTCCGCCAGCCGGCCGGCGTGGATCGAGCTTCCGGTAACCACCGGCACGATCCCCGCCCCGATCGAGGCGCCGGTATCGAGGCCGCCCCCGCGCAACAGGCCAAGGAACAGCGCGGCGTTGCGGCGGAGCCGG
>DASQGR010000096.1:0-7665 GCA_035632515.1 Allostellaceae bacterium
TCCCATTCGCAGGACCACCGGCTGCGCCGCGTCGCCCGGCGCAGCCGGTGATCGCTGGTCAGGCGCAGGCTGTAGCCCTCGGCGGTTTGCAGCATTACCGTCGGCTTGGTGCCGGTCGCGAAGAAGCCGTTGGCATTGCTCGGCCAGGGCCGCCCTTCCGCGATAGCCACAAACGGCCGCCCGACGAGCTCGTCGATCCGGCGCGGTCCTTCTGCCGTCATAATCCAGGTATTGCCGGTCAGGCACGGATTGGTCGCGTGGATGGTCTCGCAGTAATAGAGGTTGTTGCGCCGGTTGATGCGGTCGATGAAGATCACGCCCGGTTCGGCATAGGCGTAGGTCGCGCGCATGATCTTGTCCCACAGCTCGCGCGCGGGCAGGGCCTTGTGCACGGTTCCGCCGAACTGGAGCTGCCAGGGCGCATCCTCGGCGATTGCCTGCATGAACGCGTCGGTGACCAGCACCGACAGGTTGAACATGCGCAGCCGCCCGGGCTGCTGCTTGGCCTCGACAAAGGCCTCGATATCGGGGTGGTCGCAGGCGAGCGTCGCCATCATCGCGCCGCGCCGGTAGCCCGCCGACATGATCGTGCGGCACATCGCGTCCCACACATCCATGAACGAGAGCGGGCCGGAGGCGTCGGCGCCAACCCCTTTCACATAGGCGCCGCGCGGCCGCAAGGTCGAGAAGTCGTAGCCGATCCCGCCGCCCTGCTGCATGGTCAGCGCCGCCTCGCGCAAATGGGCAAAGATGCCGCCCATATCGTCGGGGATCGCCCCCATCACGAAGCAGTTGAACAGCGTCACCTCGCGGGTGCTGCCGGCGCCGGCAATGACCCGGCCGGCCGGGAGGAACCTGAAGTCGCTGACCGCGTCGTAGAAGCGCTCGCCCCACAGCGCCGGATCGCGTTCGTTGGCGGCGAGCGACATCGCCACCCGCCGCCAGGTGTCCTCGATCGTCTTGTCGATCGGCTCGCGCAGCCCGGCCTCGTTAGCCGGGGCCTTGAGCCGGTATTTCATGTCCCAAATCTGCTGCGAGATCGCGGCGATATTGACCATGCGAGCAATTTCCAAGAAAGAATCGTCGATTGTACATTTTTCGTTCTCATCACGCCACCCATGGCGACCGCGGGTAGCAGCGAGGTTCGCACCGCTCAATCGCTTTGCGAACGTATCATCGAGCGTCTCCTGAGACTCGAATGCAGCGGGTTGCGGCGCTGCGCTTGACGCGCAGATTCGAGCGGACGGTTCCCGGGTCGATGAGTCAAATCCCGCAGAGCTGCCCTTATTCGCTCGAGCAAATTGTCGGCTCCGGCGACGAGGACTGGTTTCCCCCTTCGCCTTAGCGACCCTCGGCTTCCAGCGCTGCGGTCGCGGCTTCGATCCGGCTTTCGAGTTGGGCCATGACCTCGCGACGCGGCAGGCCGGGCGGGATCGGTTCGAGAAATTCGAGGACGATCCGCCCGGGCCGCTTAACAAATGCGCGGCGGCCCCAGTAGAGCCCCGAATTGACCGCGGCGGGGACCAGCGGCACCCCAAGTTCGCGATAGAGCGCGGCTACGCCCGGCTGGTAGGGCGCCTCTCGCGGGGATTGCCCCGGCCCGGTGCGGGTGCCTTGCGGAAAGATCACGACCGGCCGGCCCGCCGCGAGCGCCTCCTTGGCGGCGGCAACCATGCCGCGCAGCGCACTGGCGCCGCCTTTGCGGTCGATAAAGATCGAGCCGGCGCGGGTCGCGTACCAGCCATAGAGCGGAACCCATTTCAGCTCGCGCTTGATCACCACCGCCGGGTCGCCGAACAGCGGCGGCAGGATCAGCGTATCCCAGGCCGATTGATGCTTCATCGCGATCAGGCAGCCGCCGGCCGGGACGTTGTCGCGGCCGCGGATTTCGCCATCGAGCCCGACGATCAGCTTCAGCAGGGCGAGAATTGTTTGCGCCCAGAACCGGCCGAAACGCATCGTCGTCCGTCGCGGGGTCAACAGAAACGGCAGTCCCAGGACCCCGATGATGGCGGTGTCGATCCAGAAGGCGAGATTGAAGATCAGCGCGCGCAGTCGGCTCATCGGCGCGGCAGGCTCGCCGACGTGACCGCGGCCGGGTTTGCCTCGCCAAGGCGCGGCCACAGCGCCGTGAGCCCGGGGCGGATCAGGGTAGCGAGGTATTTGTCGTATTCGATGACGGCCAGCAGCGCAGTGTCGAGCCGGGCCGTCCACGGGTGGGGCTCGATGCGGGCGGCGAAGACCGGCTCGGCGACGATCGAGGCGGCGGGCATCGCCCGCTCGAATTCGAGCAGGCTGCGGCGCATGTGATACCAGCTGGTGACGAGGCGCAGGCTGCTGTAGCCCTCTTGCTGCATCCAGACCGCGGTCTCCCGTGCGTTGCCGAGCGTGTTGTCGGCGGCATGGCCGAGCACGATGCGGCTGGCGTCGGGGGTCGGCAAGTGCGCGGCGACGCGCAGCAGCTCCATCCGGTCGACCCGCGGATTGACCCCCGAGATGAACAGCTTTTGCGCCCGGCCGTCGCCCAGCAGGTCGAGGCCGGTTTCGAGCCGCTGCCGGCCGCCGGTCAACACGACGATGGCGTCGGTCGCGGTCGTGCGGTCGGCGGTCACCGTCAGCGAGCTTTGCACGAACCAGGTCAGCCCACCCAGCCAGAGCAGCGCCAGCGCCGCCGCACCGGAGGCGAGCCATCGCAAAGCTCGCGGCCACCGGCGCATCGCCGTCACGGCATTCGCGCGAGCTGGCGCAGCACGGTGATCCGGGCCGTCACCATCGCCACGCCACCGGCAGCCAGCCCGGCGACCAGCAGCAATATCCACATGCGCCAGTCGAAAATGCTGTAGGCCGCGATCGGCACCGGCAATTGCAGTACCTGGCCGGCCGGGCCGAGAACCGCAACCGTCGCCACCGCGGCGATCCCGCCGATAACCCCGCCGCGCAGGCCGAGGGACAGCGCGTGGATTTGGAATTGCCGGGCGATGTAGGCATCGTGCGCCCCCATCAGGTGTAACAGCTCGATCACCGAGCGGTGGATGGCCAGCCCGATGCGCGCGGTGAACACGATGATCGTGACGATCAGCGCGGTGACGACAAGGACCCCGGCGCTGATCACCCCCTCGACCCGCAAGGCGAAGCTGCGCACGCCGCTGAGCCAGGCGAGATTGTTGTCGAGCTGGGCGTTGGGGATGATCGAATCGAGTTGTTTTCGCACCGTCGCGTAATCGATCGGCACCCGTGGGTCGATGCGCACATCGACGAGCTGCGGCAGCGGCAGGGACTCGATCGGCACCGATTTGCCGAGCCAGGGCTCGAGCAGATGGGCGGTATCCGCCGGCTCCAGCATGCGAGCGGCGACCACGCCCTTGGTTTGGCGCAGCGCGGCCAAAACCATGTCGACGCGCGCCGTCGAGGCGTCAGCCGGGAGCTGCAGGGTGAGGGTGCCGGCCAGCGTCGCATCCCATTTGCTCAGCGTGTCACCGAGCCAGATCAGCGCAACGCCGCCGATCGCCGCGAGATAGACCATCAAGGCGATGATCCATGGCAGGAAGCGGCCCGACGCGTCCTGTCGCAGCGGCAGGTCCAGCCGCATTTGCAGGGCAAGATTGCCGATCATTCCGTCGCCGCATCCTCGTCCGGCACCGACAATATCCCCTTGTCGAGATGAAAGCGGCGATGCGCGAATTGCCGGGCGAAGCCAATGTCGTGGGTCGCGATCAGGATCGTCGTGCCGAGCTTGTTGATGCGCTCGAAAAAACGCACCAGCAGCATGGCGATCTCATCGTCGACGTTGCCGGTCGGCTCGTCGGCGATCAGCAGATCGGGGCGGCGGACGATCGCGCGGGCGATGGCCACGCGCTGCTGCTCGCCGCCGGACAGGCTCGCCGGGTGCGCGTCGAGCTTGTCTTCAAGGCCCATCCAACCCAGCAATTCGGGAATGTTCTCGCGGATCTCGCGCTCCGACGCGCCGGCGATGCGCAGCGGCAAGGCAACGTTGTCGCGCACGCTCAGATGCTCGACCAGGCGAAAGTCCTGGAACACGATGCCGACCCGGCGGCGCAGCGCCGTATGGGCGGCGCGGTCGGTGGCGGCAACATCGGTGTCAAACAGCGTGACGGTGCCGCGCGTCGGCTGTTCGCCCAGATAGATGATCTTGAGAAGCGTGGTCTTGCCGGCGCCGCTGACCCCGGTCAGAAAATAAAAGCCGCCGGAGTCGAGCGTCAGCGATACGTCGCGCAGGATTTCCGCATCGGTGCCATAGCGCTTGCCGATGTTCTCCAGTCTGACCACTGCGATCTCCGAGACTGACCCAGCGCCCGGTCCGCTAACCATATTGCGAGCGGGGCGCGACCTTGACACAGGCGGCGCGATGCCGTCCAGCCGCCGATCGGCAGCCGGCGCCAGCGCCGGTCAAGGCCGGAGCCGACGCCGTCGCGCGCCGTGCCTTGTCTCAGCTGTGCAGATCGCCGTTGAGTAACGAGCCGAATAGCTCCCAGCGCTCGCCGTTGAACTTCGCCATCTGCATTTGCTTGATCGGCGCGAAATCGGTCGGGCTGGTGTTGATCTTGATGCCCGGCAGCAGCATCGGCAATGCGAAGTCTTTCAGGTTACCTGCCTGTTTCATCACGTTTTCGCGGGTCAGGGTGTCGCCGCACTGGGTCAAGACCTGGGTTGTCGTCTGCGCCAGGCAATAGCCGACGACGTTGCCGACATCGGTCTTGTCGCCTTCGGGATAATACTTGGTCATGAAGGCGAGCCAGTCCTTCAGCCCCTGATCGTCCTTCCATGCCGGGTCGGTCGGATCCTTCAGGTAAAAGTCGGTGATGATGCCCTTGGCGTTCTCGATACCGGCCGGCTTCAGTGCGGCACCGACCGAATTGCCGACGCTGCTCAGCACGTGCAGCGGCTTCCATTCGATTTCCGCCGCCTTGCGGATCGCCTGCGCGGCGAATTTCGGAATCCCCGTATTGACGAAAATGTCACAGCCCGCCGCCTTCATGCCGACGATCTGCGAGTCGATGGTCGGGTCGGTCGTCTCGTAGGGCGCCTCGACAGCAATCATCTTGGCCTTGTCGCCCAGCCCGTCCTTTACGCCCTTCAGGTAATCCTTGCCGAAATCGTCGTTCTGGTAGAGCACGCCGATCTTGCCGTCGGGCTTGGTCTGCAGGATGTAGGCGGCATAGACGTGCCCTTCGCTCTGGTAGTTCGGCTGCCAGCCGATCGTCCAGGGGTAGTGCTTGGGGTCGTTCTATTTGGTGGCGCCGGTCGCGACGAACAGCTGCGGCACCTTCTTCTGGTTCATGTAGTGCCAGATGGCGCTGTTGGTCGGGGTGCCGAGAGGGCTTTCGATCAACAGCACGCCGTCCTGCTCGACCAGTTTGCGCGCCTGCTCGACGGTTTTCGGCGGGGTGTAGGCGTCGTCGTAGGAAATGAAATCGACCTTGCGCCCGTTGATGCCGCCCTTTTCGTTGATCAGCTTGTAGTAGGCGGCCTGCGCCTTGCCGATCGTGCCGTACGACGAGGCCGGCCCGCTATAGGGCACGGTGTTGCCGATCTTGATCTCGCTGTCGGTGACGCCGGGGCCGTATTCCTTTGCGCGGGCGGGTAGCGCGCTCATCGCCAGCACGGCCGGGGCCGCGGCGAGGATCGAACGGCGCGTCAATTGCCTCATGGCTTTTCTCCTCCAGAACCTGTTTGAGCCCGCCTAAGCTGTCGTAGACGGCCGAGGCCGAACCGGACAAAGCCGGCGGCGCCCGCCGGCATGACGAAAATGACGATCAACAGGATGACGCCGTAAATCGCGCCGGCCAAGCCGGTCGAGATGCTCTCGGCAATGTTCGGCACATAGAGCACGAACAATCCGCCGAACAGGCAGCCCGGGATCGAGCCGACCCCGCCGACCACGAGTCCGACGAGCAGCGATACCGACAACAGGAAGTTGAAGCTGTCCGGAGCGACAAAGGCGACCGCCAACGCGCCGAGAGCGCCGGCAACGCCGGTATAAAGCGCGCTGACGCCAAAGGTCAGCGACTTGTACAGCGAAGCGTTGATCCCCATCGCCGAGGCGGCGATCGGATGGTCGCGGATCGCCATGATCGCCCGGCCGGTGCGGCTGTGCACCAGGTTCCACGCCAGGCCGCACATGACCAGGACGACGGTCAGGGTGAGGTAATAGAGCCATTGATCGGTGTCGATCGGCAGAAAGGGCGGAGGATCGGGCTGGTCCACGACAAGGCCCTGCACCCCGCCGGTCCAGGCTTCGAGCGGATGGAATTTGAGGATTTGCGGCACTGCGATCGCTAGCGCGAAGGTCGCGAGCGCCAGGTAAAGGTTCTGCAGCCGCAAGGCCGGCAGGCCGAACAGGAAGCCGATGACAAAGCACGTCGCTCCGGCCGCCGGCAGCGTCACATAGTAAGGCACCTCGTAGTGGTGCATCAGGATCGCCGCGGTATAGGCGCCGAAGCCGTAGAAGGCGCTGTGCCCGAGCGAGAACTGGCCGTTGAACCCGGTCAGGATGTTGAGGCCAAGGATCGCCAGGCCGTAGATCATCACCTGGGTCAGCTGAAAGGTGACAAAGCTCTTCGCCACCAGCGGGATCAACACGGCGATGACGATCGCGGCGGCGAGCACCAGACGGCCCGCGGCAAGGCGCGGCCGCAGCGCCGGCGCCGATGCCGGCAAGGCGACAGCTTGCTGCGGACGCGCGGTCATACCCGGCTCACCTCGCGCCGGCCGAACAGGCCGCTCGGCCGGAACATCAGCACCGCGACGATCAGCACCAGCGCAATCGTCAGCTTGAGTTCACGGCCGACATAGGGGATGAACGAGCCCGCGAGGTTTTCGATGATGCCGACGGCAAAACCGCCGGCGACCGCGCCGGCCGGGCTGGTGAGGCCGCCGAGCACGGCGCCGGCAAAGCCGTAAAGCAGCACGCCGAGCATCATGTTCGGCTCGAGGAACACCACCGGCGCGATCAGCATCCCGGCGACCGCGCCGATCGCCGCCGCCATGCCCCAGCCGAGCGCGGTCATCCAGCCGACGCGGATGCCGACCAGCCGCGCCGATTCCGGGTTCGCCGCGGCTGCGCGCATCGCCAGCCCCAGCCGCGTGCCGCGGAAAAACAGGTAGAGAAGGCCGAGCAAGACCAGGGTGACGCCGATCATCCCGGCCTCATGGGCGTCGATCAGCGAGCCGCCAAACAGGCCCTTGGTGCCGAACGGGGTGGGAAAGGACTTGATCGTGAAGTCCCAGATGTATCCGGCGCCGCTGTTGAGGATGCTGAACAGCGCGATAAAGGCGACCAGGTTGCTCAGGATTGGCGCGTTGTGGATCGGCCGGAACAGCACCCGCTCGATCAGCACACCGCCGATGAACGAGACGACGACCGAGATGATAAAGGCGAGCCAATAGGGTTGGCCCCAGGCCATCAGCTGCCAGGCGATAAAGGTCGAGAACATCGCCATCTCGCCCTGGGCAAAATTGAGATGGTCGATCGCCTGGTAGATCATCACCACGGCCAGCGCCATACAGGCGTAGATCGCTCCGACCGCCAGCCCCGCCATCACCTGCTGCAGCAGCGATTCCATTGCTAATACCCTAGATAGGAGCGGCGGATCGACTCGTCGGCACCGACGATTGCAGCAGGCGCATCCATCACCACGCGCCCGG
>DASQGR010000097.1:0-3606 GCA_035632515.1 Allostellaceae bacterium
CGGCTGATCCCGACCAAGGGCATGACCCTCCCGTTCCTCTCCTACGGCGTGTCGTCGATGCTGGCTTTGGCGCTGGGCATGGGGATGCTGCTGGCGCTGACCCGGCGACGATTGGGCGGGGAAGAGACGTGAGTCCGGTCTATGTCCTCGCCGCCGGCGGCACCGGCGGGCACCTGTTTCCGGCCGAGGCGGTGGCGCGCCTCCTGGTGGCAGGCGGCGGCGCGGTGCACCTGTTGACCGACCGCCGCGCCGACGCCTTTGCCGCGGCGGTGCCGGGAGTGACCATCGACCGGGTGCGCGCCGGCCGGTTCGGCGGCGGCCCGCTTCATGCCGCCTACGGCTTCGCCGAGCTGGCTATCGGCATGATCCAGGCGCGGCGGCTGTTGCGCCGCCTGACGCCGGCGGCGGTGGTCGGGTTTGGCGGATATCCCTCGGTGCCGACGATGCTGGCGGCATCGCAGCTCGGCCTTCCGACCCTGATCCATGAACAGAACGCGGTATTCGGCCGCGCCAACCGGCTGCTCGCGCCGCGCGTGCGCCGCATCGCCACCGGATTTGCCGAGACCGCCGCACTGCGCCCGGCCGATCTGGCCCGCGCGGTGCATACCGGCAACCCGGTGCGGCCGGCGATCCTGGCGGTCGGCGCGGTGGGATATGCGCCGCCCGAGCCCGGCGGTCCGATCGAGCTGCTGGTCACCGGCGGCAGCCAGGGGGCGCGCATTTTCTCCGAGATCGTGCCACCCGCGGTCGCCGCCTTGCCGGCGGAATTGCGCCAGCGGCTGCGGGTCAGCCAGCAGGCCCGTCCCGAAGACTGCGCCGCCGTCGCTGCGCAGTATGAGGCGCTCGGCATTGCCGCCGATGTCGAGAGTTTTTTCGACGACATGCCGGCACGGCTTCAGCGGGCGCATCTTGTCGTATGCCGCGCCGGGGCCTCGACCGTCGCCGAATTGGCGGCCGCCGGGCGGCCCGCGATCCTCGTTCCCTACCCGCACGCGATGGACGACCACCAGAGTGCCAATGCCAACGCCTTAGCCGGTGCCGGCGGCGGCTGGGCGATCCCGCAGACCGAGTTCGCCGCGGACACCCTGGCCGCGCGCCTTGCCGCCCTGTTCGCCGAGCCGGCGCGGTTGGCCCAATCCGCCGCCGCCGCACGGCGCTTTGCCCGCGACGATGCCGCCGCGCGCCTTGCCGCATTGGTGCTGGAGCTGGCATCGGGCAATGGCGGAACGCTGAGGAGCCCCGGCTTGGAGCGCGCCGCATGAGATCGCTGCCGCAGGGGCTGGGCCTCATCCATTTTGTCGGCATCGGCGGCATCGGCATGAGCGGCATCGCCGAGGTGCTGCCCAATCTCGGCTACAAGGTGCAGGGCAGCGACCTCGCCGCAGGCGGCAACACCGCCCGGCTGGCCACGCTCGGCATCCCGGTCATGGTCGGCCATCGCGAGGAAAACCTCGGCGCCGCCGAGGTCGTCGTCGTCTCGTCGGCGGTCAAGCAGGACAATCCGGAAATCGTCGCCGCCCGCGCCCGCCGCATTCCGGTGGTTCGCCGCGCCGAGATGCTCGGCGAGCTGATGCGCCTCAAAGGGGCGATCGCGGTCGCCGGCACCCACGGCAAGACCACCACCACCTCGATGATCGGCGCGCTGCTCGAGACCGCGCAGCTCGACCCGACCGTGATCAATGGCGGGATCATCAACGCCTACGGCACCAACACCAGGCTCGGCGCCGGCGAGTGGATGGTGGTCGAGGCCGACGAAAGCGACGGCACCTTTACCCGCTTGCCGGCGGCGATCGCCGTCGTCACCAACATCGATCCCGAGCACCTCGACCATTACGGCGATTTCGCCGCACTGCAGGCGGGGTTCGAGAGCTTTGTCGGCAACATCCCGTTCTACGGGTTTGCCGTGCTGTGCATCGATCATCCGGTGGTGCAGGGGATGATCCCCAAGCTGTCGGAGCGTCGGGTGCGCACCTACGGCTTCAGCCCGCAGGCCGATGTCCGCGCCGTCGATGTCCGGCCGGGGAAAAGCGGCTGCCGCTACGACGCGATCGTCACTGACCGCGTCACCGGCAAGGCGCGCACGATCCGCGACCTGTTCCTGCCGATGTTCGGCGAGCACAACGTACAGAATTCGCTGGCCGCGATCGCCATCGCCGCCGAGATGGGCATCGGCGATGCCGTGGTGCGCGCCAGCCTCCAGAACTTCAAGGGCGTGCGCCGCCGCTTTACCAAGACCGGCGAATGGAACGGGGCGACGATTATCGACGATTACGGCCATCACCCGGTCGAGATCGCCGCCGTCCTGAAGGCGGCGCGCTCGATCACCGCGACCAAGGTGATCGCCGTGGTGCAGCCGCACCGCTACAGCCGCCTCGCCGATCTGTTCGAGGGGTTCTGCACCTGCTTCAACGACGCCGACACGGTGCTGGTCGCCGATGTCTACGCCGCAGGCGAGACCCCGATCGACGGCATCGACCGCGATGCGCTGGTCGCCGGGCTCGCCGCGTACGGCCATCGCGATGCCCGCCCGCTGGCAAACCCGGCCGATCTGGCGCAGGCCGTGCGCGAGCTGGCCCGGCCCGGCGACGTGGTCGTCTGCCTCGGCGCCGGCTCGATCACCAACTGGGCCAATTCGCTGCCGGGCGAGCTCGCCGCGCTTGACGCCGCGGCCCAGGACCAGGTCGCATGACGGCGCCCGTTGCGACCTCCATACCGGCGCTGATCGACCGCCTGCCGGCGGTGCGCGGCCGGCTGACGGCGAACGCGCCGATCGGCCCGCTGACCTGGTTCCGTGTGGGCGGACCCGCCGAAGTGCTGTTCCGCCCCGCCGACCGGGCAGACCTCGCCCATTTTCTGGCGGCGCTGCCGGCCGACATTCCGGTCACGGTAATCGGGGTCGGCTCGAACCTGCTGGTGCGCGACGGCGGCATCCCCGGGATCACCATCCGGCTGGGCCGCGGCTTCGCCGAGATCGGCGCCGAGGGCGAGCAAATCCGGGCCGGGGCCGGCGCGCTCGACCTCAATGTCGCGCTGATGGCGGCCGAAGCCGGGATCGGCGGGCTCGAATTCCTTTCCGGCGTGCCGGGAACCATCGGCGGCGGCCTGCGGATGAACGCCGGCGCCTATGGTGGCGAGATCAAGGACGTGTTGATCGAGGCCGATGCCGTCGACCGCAACGGCACGATCCATCGCGTGCCGGCGGGCGAATTGGGCCTGTCGTATCGGCATTCGAGCGCGCCCGCGGACTGGCTCTTCACCGGCGCGCTGCTGCGCGGCCGGCGCGGCGAGCCCGCCGAAATCCTGCGGAGGATGGCCGCGATCAAGGCGGCGCGCGAAGCCTCGCAGCCGATCCGCACGCGCACCGGCGGCTCGACCTTTGCCAACCCGCCCGGCGACCAGGCGTGGCGGCTGATCGACGCCGCCGGGTGCCGCGGTCTTGTCCGCGGCGGCGCGATGGTGTCGGACAAGCACACCAATTTTCTGATCAACACCGGCACCGCGAGCGCCGCCGATATCGAGGGGCTGGGCGAAGAGGTCCGGCGGCGGGTGCATGCGGCGTTCGGGGTCGTGCTCGAATGGGAAATCCGCCGGATCGGCCGCCCCGCC
>DASQGR010000098.1:0-19777 GCA_035632515.1 Allostellaceae bacterium
AGACTCCTCTTGTCAATCGCCGGTCGGCATCGTAAGTGAGGGCGACGGTTCGTCACCTTCCTCAGCGGAGTTCGGTGTCATGGCTTTCAAGGTCGCCGTGGTCGGCGCCACCGGCAATGTCGGGCGCGAGATACTGTCGGCGCTGGCCGAGCGCGAGTTCCCTTGCGACGAGGTCGTCGCGCTCGCCTCGTCGCGGTCGATCGGCCGGCAGGTGTCGTTTGGCGAGGACGACGTGCTCGACGTGCAGTCCCTCGATAATTTCGATTTCAAGGGCATCGACATCGTGCTGTCGTCGCCGGGCGGCAAGGTTTCGGCGGCGTTTGCGCCGCGCGCCGCCAAGGCCGGCGCCATCGTCATCGACAACACCTCGCATTTCCGCATGGACCCCGACGTGCCGCTGGTCGTGCCCGAGGTCAATCCGCAGGCGATCGCCGGCTATGAAAAGCGCGGCATCATCGCCAACCCGAACTGCTCGACGATCCAGATGGTGGTGGCGCTGAAGCCGCTGCACGACCTCGCCAAGATCAAGCGGGTGGTGGTCGCGACCTACCAGTCGGTGTCGGGCGCCGGGCGCGCGGCGATGGACGAATTGTTCAGGCAGACCCGCGCGATCTACGTCAACGACCCGATCAAGCCCGAGCGGCTGACCAAGCAGATCGCCTTCAACGTCATTCCCCACATCGACGTTTTCATGCCGGACGGGTCGACCAAGGAGGAATGGAAGATGGTGGTCGAGACCCGCAAGATTCTCGACCCGGACATCGCCGTGACCGCAACCTGCGTGCGGGTGCCGGTGTTTATCGGCCATGCCGAGGCGGTCACCATCGAGTGCGCCAAGCCGATCAGCGAGGCGGATGCGCGCAAGGCATTGCGCGACTTCCCCGGCGTGGCCGTCGTCGATCACCGCGCCGACGAAGGCTATGCCACCCCGGCCGAGATCGCCGGCGAAGACCTCGTCTATGTCAGCCGCATCCGCAAGGACCCGACCGTGGCAAACGGCCTCAACCTGTGGGTTGTCGCCGACAATCTGCGCAAGGGGGCAGCGACCAACGCGGTGCAGATCGCCGAGATGCTGTGCGGCCGTTATCTCGACCGCAAGGGTCGTGCGTCAGCGCCACGACGGATCGTTTCGGCGGTGTCGTAACAGGGTTGATCCGATCCCCTCCGACCGTCATGGTCGGACTTGTTCCGGCCATCCCGGCGGAACTCCATGGGGATCCCCGGGACAAGCCCGGGCATGACGGCATGTTTGAAGCGGGCCCGACAGCCCAATCGTGGGCCTAGCAGCGAACCCGTCGCATGGCCCCGCCCGACCTGCAGACCCTCGGTCCCGCGCCGCCTTCGCCCAGCAGGCCGGCAGGCACGCTGACCCCGCTCGAAGCGGCGCCGGCCGGCCTCACCTTTTTCGGCCGGCGGATCACCCCGCTGACCCGGCGGCGCATCGACAATTTCTGCGCCAACCGTCGCGGCTTCTGGTCGCTGTGGATTTTCCTCGCGCTGTTCTGCGTGACGCTGGTCGCCGAGGTGATCGCCAATGACCGACCGATCCTCGTCCGCTTCGACGGCGCGTTTTACGTGCCGGTGCTGCACAACTATCCCGAGACCACTTTCGGCGGATTTTTCCCGACCGAGGCGCAATATCGCGACAAGGCGGTCCGCGAGCTGATCGAGGCCAAGGGCTGGATGAGCTGGCCGCCGATCCCGTTCCACTACGACACGATCACCGACGCGCCGGGTCCGTTCCCGGCGCCGCCGGCGCGGACCGACTGGCTCGGCACCGACGACCAGGGCCGCGACGTGCTGGCGCGGCTGATCTACGGGTTCCGCATCTCGGTGTTGTTCGGGCTGACGCTGACCGTGACCTCATCGCTGATCGGGGTCGCCGCCGGCGCCGCGCAGGGCTATTTCGGCGGGCTTGTCGATCTCGGCTTCCAGCGCTTTATCGAGGTGTGGTCCGGCCTGCCGGTGCTGTACCTGCTGATCATCCTGGCGAGCATCGTTCAGCCCAATTTCTGGTGGCTGCTCGGCCTGATGCTGCTGTTCTCGTGGACCAGCCTCGTCGATGTCGTGCGCGCCGAATTCCTGCGCGCGCGCAATTTCGACTATGTCCGCGCCGCCCGGGCGCTGGGCATGCCTGACCGCCAGATCATCGTGCGCCATGTGCTGCCCAACGCGACGGTGGCGACGATCACGTTCATGCCGTTCATCCTCAACGCGTCGATCACGACCCTGACGTCGCTCGATTTTCTCGGTTTCGGCCTGCCGCCGGGCTCGGCCTCGCTCGGCGAGCTGCTGGCCCAGGGCAAATCCAACCTGCAGGCACCCTGGCTCGGCATCACCGCCTTTCTCGTGCTCGCGGTAATGCTGAGCCTGCTCACCTTTATCGGCGAGGCGGTGCGCGACGCGTTCGACCCGCGCAAGGTGATCGGGTGAGCCTCCTCGAAGTCCGCGACCTCAGCGTTACCTTCACCGGCTGGCGCGGCGCGGCGCCGGTGCAGGCGGTGAAGCGCATCTCATTCGCGCTCGACAAGGGCGAAACCCTGGCGCTGGTCGGCGAGAGCGGCTCGGGAAAGTCGGTGACGGCGCTGTCGATCCTCCAGCTTCTTTCCTACCCCGCCGCCGCGCATACGCCGGAAAGCAGCATCAAATTCGCCGGCGAGGAACTTGTCGGCGCCGCGCCGGCGCGACTGCGCCAGGTGCGCGGCAACAACATCGGCATGGTGTTCCAGGAGCCGATGACCTCGCTCAATCCGCTGCACACGCTCGAAAAGCAGGTGGCCGAGACGCTGCAGATCCACAATCACCTGTCGGCCGCGGCGATGCGCTCGCGGACGCTGGAGCTGCTGCACCTGGTGGGCCTGCGCGATGCCGAGAACCGGCTCAACGCGTACCCGCATCAGCTTTCGGGTGGGCAGCGCCAGCGGGTGATGATCGCGATGGCGATCGCCAACGAGCCCGACATCCTCATCGCCGACGAGCCGACCACGGCGCTCGACGTGACGATCCAGGCGCAGATCCTCAACCTGCTGCGCGATCTGCGCGATCGCCTCGGCATGGCGCTGCTGCTGATTACCCACGACCTCACCATCGTCCGCAAGATGGCCGACCGGGTCTGCGTGATGTCGCAAGGCGAGATCGTCGAGGCCGGCCCGACCGAGCCCATCTTCACCGCGCCGCGGCATCCCTACACCCGGCACCTGCTGGCCTCGGAGCCGAAGGGCCGGCCGCTGCCGCCGCCGGAGAATGCGCCGGTGCTGGTCGAAGGCGGTGGGGTCAAGGTGTGGTTTCCGATCCGCAGCGGCCTGCTGCGCCGGGTCACCGGCCACGTCAAGGCGGTCGACGGCGTGTCGCTCAGCATCCGCGCCGGTTCGACGTTGGGGGTCGTCGGCGAGAGCGGCTCGGGCAAGACCACGCTTGGCCTGGCCCTGTTGCGGCTGGTCGACGCCGACGGCGACATCCGCTTTGCCGGACGCGAAATCGCCCATGAGGCACAAAAGCGCCTGCGCCCGCTGCGCCGCGAGATGCAGATCGTCTTTCAGGATCCGTTTTCGAGCCTGTCGCCGCGGCTGTCGATCGCCCAGATCGTCGGCGAGGGGCTGCGCGTCCATCATTTGGCGCGCGACGACGGCGAGGCCCGGCGGCGCATCGACGAGGCGCTGGTCGAGGTCGGGCTCGAACCGGACGCCGCCGAACGCTACCCGCACGAATTCTCCGGCGGCCAGCGCCAGCGCGTCGCCATTGCCCGGGCGCTGGTGCTGAAGCCTCGCTTCGTCGTGCTCGACGAGCCGACCTCGGCGCTCGACATGTCGGTGCAGGCGCAGATCGTCGATCTGCTGCGCGAATTGCAGCAGCGCCATGCGCTGACCTATCTGTTCATCAGCCATGACCTCAAGGTCGTGCGCGCCCTCGCCCACGCGGTGATGGTGATGAAGGACGGCGAGATCGTCGAGGCCGGCCCCACCGACGCGGTGATGAATTCGCCGCAGCATCCCTATACGCGCGCGCTGATGGCCGCCGCCTTCGACCTGGCGGCGACGCCGTCCTAGGCCCTGCGCCGCCGGCTCGCCCGCGGGACCTGGCAGCCGGTTGCGGCGCCAGGCTGGTGATGCTCGGGACGTAGAGGGACATCGGTGATTTCAGTGAAGACAGATTGGAGAGCTTATTCCGACAGCCGCTCGATCAGCGCCATTGCGGCGTGGGGGGCGCGCACCTTGGCGCCGTTGATGAAATAGACGAAGCAGTCGCGGCCGGTTTTGGCGTGGGCCTGGAACCGTTCGGCGATGGCGGTGAGGGCCTGGGGCGCGTAGCCGGTCGGCTCGTCCTCGCTGCAGCGGCGCAGGCGGACGTAAACGAAATCGGCGGTGATGGCATCGAACTCCGGGTACTTCTCGTCCTCGACCTGGGCGATTGCTGCTTCGTGCTGCTGCATCATCCGGATGAAAGCGGGGTCGGCGAAGCTGCGGTGCCGCACCTCCAGCACATGGCGCAGCTTGCGGTTGCCGACGTGCTTCGGCAGCAGGTCGAGAAACGCGGCGAAATTGCCCTCGTCGAAGTGCAGGAACGGTGCGAACTGCCACAGGATCGGGCCGAGCTTTTCGCCCAGCTCGGCAACCCCGCTATCGAAAAATCGAGCGATCGAGTCCCCCGCCGTGCCCAGCTCCTTGCGATGGGTGACAAAGCGCGGACCCTTCAGCGAAAAGACGAAATCGTCCGGCGTCTCGTCGTGCCAGCGGCGATAGCTCGCCGGCTTTTGCAGCCCGTAAAAGGTGCCGTTGATCTCGATCGCGGTGACGTGGCGGCCGGCATAGCCCAGCTCCTCGGCCTGCTTCAGCCCCTTGGGGTAGAAGGTGCCGCGCCACGGCGGAAACACCCAGCCGCCGATGCCGACCCTGATCTTGCCGGTCTTGCTCATCGCCTCACCAGAAAAACACCGGCGGACCGGCGTTCCTCCCAGCCTGTGCATTCGAGTTCGGGAGTATCGTTCGCTGCTTCCGGATAGCCGAGACAGAAATAGCCGATCAGCTTCCAGGCGGGCGGCACGTCGAGGATTTCGCGCACCACCGCGGGGTCGAGGATCGACACCCAGCCCATGCCGATACCCTCGGCGCGCGCCGCCAGCCACAGCGTATGCACCGCGACGACCGCGGAATACTCGATCATTTCAGGCATGGTCAGGCGGCCCAGCTGGTGTCCCTGTTCGGTCTCGGGATCGGCGAAAACCGCGAGCTGGCAGGGCGCGTCGTCGAGCCCGGCGAGCTTGAGCCGGGCGTAGAGCATGGCGCGCTCGGGCGACTGGCAGGCCAGGGCGGCGGCGTTGCACCGGACGAAATCATCGCGGACCGCGGCGCGGCGCTCGGGCGCCTCGACCAGCACGAAACGCCACGGCTGGCTGAGCCCGACCGACGGCG
This sequence comes from Allostellaceae bacterium, assembly GCA_035632515.1. Taxonomy (GTDB): domain Bacteria; phylum Pseudomonadota; class Alphaproteobacteria; order ATCC43930; family CGMCC-115725; genus DATARH01. Next base: position 5,409 of record DASQGR010000098.1, read on the forward strand.
CCAGGCAGGCGGTCTCGACCAGCCGCGCGATCACGTCTTCGGGCAGCGGGTCGCCGCGGAAATGGCGGACATCGCGCCGCCATGCCAGCAATGCGCGCAGGTGGGCGCGAAACGCGTCGTCGAACGTGGGGGCAGGCGGCATGGCTTTCCCTACGCGTGCGCCGGGCTTCGCGCAAGGTTGGGCTTCGCGCAAGGTGGGCTTCGAGCAATGCCGGCTTCACGCAAGATTGCGTGTGCCGCCCCGGCCCGCCTATGCTGACGCCGCGATATCTGGGCGGCGGCCGCGCCGCCGATCAACAGGAGGGAAGAACCATGCCTGTGAAAGCCGGAGTCATTCGCGCCGGGGCCCGTCAGACCAGGCGGGGCGCCGCTGAAACCTTTACCGGTGTCGTATTCCAAGACCCGGTCATCGTCGCCGAAGCGCCGTCGCGGATGGGCGGGTCGGTCGTCACCTTCACCCCGGGCGCCCGCACCGCCTGGCACAGCCACCCGGTGGGGCAGACGCTTTACTGCCTGTCCGGCATCGGCCGCATCTGCTTCCAGGGCGAGAAGCCGCAGATGCTGAACCCGGGCGATACGGTCAACATCCCGCCCAACACGTTGCACTGGCACGGCGCCTCGCCGGATCGCCTCTTTGCCCATCTGGCGCTGTCGGAAGCCGGCGAGAAGGGCGAGGGCACCGCGTGGGGCAAGCACGTCACCGATAACGAATACGCCGAGCCTGCGAGCAGCTAGCGCTCCGTCTGTCGTCTTGGCCGGTCGATCTTCAGCCCGCGGCCGTGAACCGCGGGCTGATCCGGCTGTCCCCGGGCCGCGCCGGAGACGCCCGGTCGAGCCCGGGGAGCGACGGCGAGTGGTGATGAAGGCGTCATGACGGCCTTTCCTTCCGCGGTCGATGTCGCGGTGATCGGCGCCGGCGCTGCCGGGATCGCCGCCGGCCGGCGGCTGGCCGAAGCCGGTGTCGTGTCCGTGCTGATGCTGGAAGGACGCGACCGCGCCGGCGGGCGCGCCTGGACCGTCGAGAGGGAGGGGCTGCCGCTCGACCTCGGCGGCGAGTGGCTGCATTCGGCCGACCGCAACATGCTGACGCCGCTCGCCGAACGGCTCGGCTTCGCGATCAATCGCCAGCGGCCGGATTGGACGACGCGGCTGCGGCACAGCGGCGAAAGCGCGGCGGCGGAGGCCGATTGGCTCTCGGAGCGCGAGGCGCATTACTGGGCGATCCACCGCGCCGCGCGGGAGCCCGAAGACCGCCCGGCATCCTCGGTCCTGCAGCCGGGCGGGCGCTGGAACGCGCTGTTCGACGCCACCAGCACCTGGGCCAATGCGGTCGAGCTCGAGCACCTGTCGGTCAAGGACAACGATCGCTACGAAGACAGCGGCATCAATTGGCGGGTGGTTCGCGGCTACGGCACTCTGGTGCAGGCGCTGGCCGAGGGGCTGCCGATCGCGTTCAACACCAAGGTGAGCCGGGTCGAGCATCGCGGGAAGCGTCTGGTGCTCGATACCTCGCGCGGCCGGGTCAGCGCGGAGCGGGCTATCGTCGCGGTGCCGACCGCGGTCCTCGCCTGCGAAGACCTTGCCTTCGATCCGGCGCTGCCGCGCAAGTTCGACGCCGCCAACGGGCTGCCGCTGGGCCTCGCCGACAAATTGTTTTTCGCGTTCGACGGAGAGGACGTGCCGGAACGCTTTCTCGTCGGCTCCACCAGACAGCGCGAGACGATGAGCTATCAGGTGCGCCCGTTCGGACGGCCGCGGATCAACTGCTTTTTCGGCGGCGCGTTTGCCGCCGCGCTGGAGCGCGAGGGGATCGAGGCGATGGCCGCCTTTGCCACCGACGAGCTCGCCGGGCTGCTCGGCGCCGATGTACGGCGCCGCTTGCGGCCGCTCGCAGCCTCGTTCTGGCGGCGCGACGAATTCGCCCGCGGCTCCTATTCCTATGCCCGGCCGGGCCACGCCGACGACCGTGCGGCGCTCGCTTCGCCGGTTGACGGCCGCATTTTTTTTGCCGGCGAGGCATGCTCGCTCAATTACTTCTCGACCGTGCACGGCGCCTACGACACCGGCATCACCGCCGCCGAGGCGGCGCTCGACAGCCTGAAAGGAGCGGCGGCGTGATCGTCTGGCTTCTGCTTCTGGGGATCGCGTTTATCGCCGTGATGTGCGGGTTAGCGCTTCGCGGGCCGGGTGGCGGCGGGCGTTTTTGCATCGTTCCGCCCGGCCGCAAGGGCAGGCCCGATCCGGCGCACCGGCAGGCGATCCACCATTTCGCGTCCGGCGTGCTGCCGCCCTGGCATTGATACCCCGCCAGGCCCGCCCTCGTGCGGGGCATGGATCACGCGGGACGTAGATTATCGGCGCACTGTGGTCTTAAGCAGGCGGCATCCCGGCGGCGAGCAATCCCTCATGAAATCGGCGCCGACCCTCGACGACAAAAGGGTTCTCGTTGGGGTTGGTTTTTTCGTTTTCGATAACGCGCTCGAGCGTATATCCGGCAGACCATTCATTGAATTCGCTCAATGCCTGCCTTGCGCTGTCGATGTCGCCCGCCTGGGCATAGGCGCTGACAAGATACAAGCGGTTGTACCAGAGATCGGGACAGCCCTTGATCGATTGCTGCAGCCAGGGGATTGCCGTCTCGTAGTTTTGCATGAAGAAATGCGTCCGCCCCATCAGCCAGTAAAACATGGCCAGGACATGGGGACGCAGTTCCCGGGCGATTCCCTGAAGGATGTCGGCCAGCGCCTTCTCCGGTTCTCCGAGATAAAGGTTCTCCGCGCCTTTTTGGGCATAGGCACGGGCAAATGCCGGATTAAACTGCGACGCCTTTGCAAAGTCGAACCGTGCGTACCCGTGCTGGCCCTCGGCTCGGTGAACCAGGCCGCGCGCGTAATATGCAAGGTATGCCAGCGCAGGATCGGGATCGGCCGCGAGTGCCGTTTGTATATTCGCCTTGGCCTTCGCCACCTCCTCCGGGCCGGCGTCGTTCCACCGGTTCAGGTAGTCGCATATTTCCGCGATGGCGAGCTGAGCCATCCGATAGGCCTCGCTCGCCACATCGCCGCCAGGTTGTTCCAGAAGCTTGATGATTTCCAGGTTGCTCTTTGGGTCAACTTTGTTTTCGTAGAGCTTTTGGGCGCGCGCAAGGGGATCATCACTTGGGCTGTCGGCCACGGCAAATCTCCCTGGGTTGTTGAATGAACTTGATTGCCGATTCCCATCTCACGATGGCAATGCGCCGGGCTGGGGGACGTTTGAAACCGCGCGAACAAGCAGTAGGGATGTGGCGCCCAAGGCTGTACGAAAAAGCCAAACTTAAACACTTATACTATCGGAGTAGTTTTAATTCTCCGCCATTCCCGCCAGGCGCAGCCCGTCATGGAATTTGTCGCGCGCAGCGATGACGGTTGGGTCGTTGCTGGGATTCGACCCTTCGAGGGCAACGACCTGTGTGATCGTATAGGTCGGCTCGGGAAAACGTCGGTTGAATACCTGCAAATTATTCTTTGCCTGGTCGACGTTACCCGTCAGCGCATAAGCACTGATCAAGTAAAGCCGATTGTACCAAACGTTCGACCGGGTCTCGACCGACTTGCGCAGCCAAGAAATTGCCTGATCGTAATTCTCTGCAAAAAAATTCGCCCGGCCGATGATCCAGTAAAAAATGCCGAGCGAGGGATCGCGAGGACTCAGCTGTATGGCCTTCTCGACCAGCGCCTGAGCCTCCCCCGGCCGCCCCACAAGGGTGAGTTCATCGCCCTTGCGGGCGTAGGCGATCGCGAAATTGCGATCGAGTTCGATAGCCCGGGTAAATGCTTCCAGCGCCAGTTGGTGCTCCCCGCGTGCCCGCTGGGTAAAGGCCATCGCGAAATGCCCAAGCGCAAGATTGGGGTCCAGCACCAGCGCCTTGCGCGCTGCCCGCTCGGCGTCGTCAAGCTGTTCCGGGCCGGTGTTGTTCCAATGATTGAGATAATCCGAGGCCGTCAGCTGGGCAAGCCGCGCCCACGCCTCGGCCGAGTCCGGATCGAGCTGCACCGCCTGCGTCAACAGCTGGCGGGCGGTCATCACGTTCTCGGGTGTGACCGATTGGAAGAACAGGCTGGTCGCATGCAGCCGCAGATCGAGCGCGTCGGGGGTGGTGGCTCGCTGGGCCCGGCGACCTTCGGCCCGTATCAGCTGGACATTGAGTGAGGCGGCTATCCTGCCGGTGACCGAGTCCTCCAGCTTCATCAGGTCGACAAACTCATTTTCGAAGCGTTCGCCCCAGAGCTGCACCTCGGAGGCGGCTTCGACCAGCTGAATGTCGGTCTTTACCTGCTGCCCGATGCGTCTGATGTTGCCAAGGAGCAGGTAGCGCATGCCGATATCGCGGTTGATCTGCTTGATATCGAGCGATTTTCCCCTGTAGGTGAAAGCCGTAGCGGCAGAAATGACGATGACGTCGCGCATACGCGACAGATCCGTGGTGACATTGCTGGTCACCGCGTCGGCGACGTATTCCTGTCCCGGATCGTCACTGACGTTGCGAAACGGCAGTACCAAAATCGAGGCCTGGCGCAGTACCGCAGGCTTGTCTTGCCAACCGGGCAAGGTCACAAGCCCGAGCGTGCCGGCGATCGCCAGTACCGCCACGATCACGGTCGCCATCCGCCCCCGGCGCAAGATGGGGACCCGCCACCGATCCGGCAGGTGCAACTCAGGTGCCGGCGAGCCCATCGCGGCGGTCTTGACACCTTCCAGGCGGAAAACGTGGATCGGATGATCGATGTTCTTGGCCTTGCGGGTGCCACGGTCGCTAAAGGACAGGCCGGGATAATTGCGCAGCTGCTCATGCACCGCCTGACTTACGCAGATGGTCCCGGGCTCCGCCAATTGCTCCAATCGCGCAGCAATGTTGATGCTGTTCCCGTAAATATCCTTGTCGTCCAGAATCACGTCACCGATGTTTATTCCCATGCGCAATTGAATGCGGGAATGCGGCTCGACGTGCTCTTCGTGTTGGGCGAGTCCCTGCTGTATTTCCAGCGCGCAGTGGACGGCATCAAGCGCGCTGTCGAAATCGATCAGCATGCCGTCGCCCTTGGTTCGGATCAGCCTCCCGCCATGCAACGTCGCCCGAGGCTCGACGAGTTCTTCGATAATGCGGCCTAGGCGAAGATGGGTTTCGTCCTCGTCCCGGCCCATCAGACGGCTGTATCCGACGACGTCGGCGAGCAATACGGCAATCAGCTTGCGTCTCAGGTGCGCGTGTTCCATGCGGACCACCTGACCTGTTGCGCGGATCGCGAGGCTAGCACGTCTGGAACGTTTGCCGCTATTTTTACGGATTAACCCGCAGTTCATCCGGCGCCGACGACAGGCGGCGGGCGCACTTTATCGGCGCTATGGCGGCATCGGCACTTATGGTGGAGGCCGCTCGTTGATGGCGACGACGCGGATGCCGGCGTGGTCGATCCGCACGGTGCTGAGCGAGGCGGTGGCGACCTCGACCCGACCGTAAAAATCGAGCGGCATGCCGAGCGCGAAGACCAGCGCGGCGCGGATGACGTCGCCGTGGCTGACGACGACGACCCCGTCATCGGGGTGCCGCGCGCGCATCTCCATTAGCGCCTCGACGACACGGCGCTGCACCTCGCGCATGGTTTCGCCGCCGGGGATGGAAGAGAGGCTGCGGTGCGCCGCCCAGGTCGGCCAGCGCGGGTCCTTGCGCACCTCGTCGAAGGTCAGTCCGGTCCATTCGCCGAAATCGAGCTCGCTCAGATCGTCATGCACCGTGACCGGCAGATCGAGACGGCGGCCGACAATCCCCGCGGTTTCCTGGGCGCGCTCCAGCGGGCTGGCATAGATCGCGGCGATGCCGGCGCCGGTCAGCCGTTCGGCGCTGCGTTCGACCTCGCCGCGGCCGCGCTCGGACAACACCACGCCCGGCATCCGCCCGGCGCAGATGCGGCCTTGCACCGCGTGTTCCCCGTGGCGGAGCAGATGGAATGTGGTCACGTCATGTTGTCCCCGTACTGCGGCGGGGCCCATCATCCGCCGATCGCAGGCCGGCGCACAAGTTGCTCCACGGCTTGTGGGTCGCCCGAGCCGATTGACAGGCGTGCCGATTGACAAGCGTGCCGATTGACAAGCGCCCGGGTCGCTGGTCTACCCGACGGCGATGCAGGGAATGGCGATCATAGCGGCGGCGCTGGTTGCGCTGGCGATGCCGGCGGCAGCCGAGGAGCCGGTGCTGCATGTCTACAACTGGTCCGACTACATCGCTCCCGACACGGTGGGGAATTTCTCGAAGGAAACCGGGATCGCCGTCACTTACGACGTCTACGACGGCAACGAGGTGCTCGAGACCAAGTTGCTTGCCGGCAATTCCGGCTATGACATCGTCGTGCCGACGGCGATGCCCTATATGGCGCGGCAGATCGCGGCCGGCGCCTATCGCGAGCTTGACAAAGCGAAACTGCCGAACTTGAAGAACCTCGACCCGGCGGTCGTCGCGATGGTCGCGGCGGCCGATCCGGGCAATGCGCATGGCGTGCCCTATCTGTGGGGGGTTACCGGCATCGGCTACAACAAGGCGCTGGTCCAGAAGGCGCTGAGCGGTCCTGCGCCCGACAGCCTGGCGCTGATCTTCGATCCGGCCTATGCCGAAAAGCTCGCGGGCTGCGGCATCTCGATCCTCGATACCCCGCAGGAGGTGTTTCCCGCCGCCTTCTCCTATCTCGGCATCGACCCGCAAAGCCGCAACCCCGCCGATCTCGACAAGGCCGTGGCGATGCTCAAGGCGATCCGCCCCTATGTGCGGAAATTTCATTCCTCGCAATACATCAGCGACCTCGCCAACGGCGATCTTTGCGTCTCGCTCGGCTATTCGGGCGACGTGATTCAAGCGCGCAACCGCGCCGCCGAGGCCGAGAACGGGGTCGCGATCGTCTTTCGCGTGCCGCGCGAGGGGGCGCTGATGGCGGTCGACATGCTGGGCATCCCCAAGGATGCGCACCACCCGGAGAATGCGCTCAAATTCATCGACTACCTGCTGCGGCCGCAGGTGATTGCCGACATTACCAACGCGGTCTCCTACCCCAACCCCAATCTGGCGGCGACGCCGCTCGTCAAGCCCGAGATCCGCGACGATCCGGGCATCTACCCGCCCGACCCGGTGCGGCGGCTGTTCCACCTCGACGCGCCGGCGATGCGCGACTACGACCGCGCCCGCACCCGCGCCTGGAACCGGGTCAAGACCGGGAACTGAGCCGCGCGATGCCGCTCCTCGAAATGACCGGGCTCAGCAAGCGCTTCGGCGCGGTCGCCGCGGTCGACCATGTCTCCCTTGCGATCGAACATGGCGAGCTATTCGCCCTCCTGGGCCCATCGGGCTGCGGCAAGACCACCTTGCTGCGACTCATCGCCGGGTTCGAGGCGCCCGATAGCGGCCGCATCCTGATCGACGGCAGCGACGTGACCGCGGTGCCGCCCTACCGCCGGCCGGTCAACATGATGTTCCAATCCTATGCGCTGTTCCCGCATCTCGATGTAGCCGGAAACATCGCCTTCGGCCTCAAACAGGAGGGGATGGAGCGCCGCCGCCGCGACGCGCGGGTTGCCGAGATGCTGGCACTGGTGCAGATGCAGGCCTATGCGCGGCGTCGGCCGCACGAATTGTCAGGCGGGCAGAAGCAGCGGGTCGCCCTGGCCCGCGCTCTCGCGAAGATGCCCAGGCTGTTGCTGCTCGACGAGCCGCTCGCGGCGCTCGACCGCAAGCTGCGCGAGGAAACCCGCCTCGAGCTGATCGGCATTCAGGAGCGCGTCGGCACCAGCTTTCTTGTTGTCACCCACGACCAGGAGGAGGCGCTGGGCATGGCCTCGCGCATTGCCGTGATGGATCACGGGCGCATCGCCCAGATCGGCAGCTCGGCGGAGATATACGAGCGGCCGAACTCGCGGTTTGTCGCCGATTTCGTCGGCGCGGTGAACTTGTTCGACGGCACCTTGGGTGCCGGCTTCAATACGCTGGCGCTGGCAGTGCCGGGGTTTGCGGCGCCGATCCCGCTGCCTGAGGGCGTCGACCTGCCCGAGGGCTCGGCGGCGGCGCTGGCGGTGCGGCCCGAAAAGCTGTGCCTGTCGGACGCGCCACCCGAGGGTATTGCGATCGCCGCCACCGTGACCTCGGTCGGTTATCAGGGCGGGCTGTCGGTCGTGCACCTAGCCACCGCATCCGGCCAGGTGCTGAAGGCGCAGATGCCGAGCGCCAAAGCCGCCGCCTATAGCCGCGGCATGGTGGTTTGGGCAGGCTGGAACACTGCCGACGCGGTGCTCTTGAAGCAATGAGCCCGTTCCCTGCCGTCATCGCGCGCGGAGCGCGGCGATCTCCTTCGGCAGATTTCCGCCGAGGGAGATGGCCGCGTCGTCCTCCGAGCTCGCCGCAATGACGATTTGGGGTTGGCGGCGCTGGGTGCTGATCCTGCCGGCTTTCGCCTGGCTCGGCATGTTCTTCCTGCTGCCGCTGGGGATCGTCGCGGCGATCAGCCTGTCGCAGAGCGCCGATGCGATCCCGCCCTATCTGCCGCTGATGAGCAGCGGGCCGGCGGGCCTCGAAAGCCACGCGACGCTCGACAATTACCGGCTGATCGGCGAGGGCGATCTGCATGCCTATGCCGTGTCGCTCGTCTATGCGGTGGTGGCGACGGCCCTGTGCCTCTTGATCGGCTATCCGATCGCTTTCGCCATCGCCCGCGCGCCGAAAACATGGCGCGGGCTCCTGCTGTTTTTCGTGATCCTGCCGTTCTGGACCAGCCTCTTGATCCGCATCTACGCCTGGATCGCGATCCTTCAGCCGACCGGGTTCCTCAACCGGGCCTTGCGCGCGCTGGGGCTGATCGATACGCCGCTATTGCTGATCTACAACGATTTCTCGGTCGTGCTCGGCCTCGTTTACGCCTATCTGCCGTTTATGATCCTGCCGCTTTACGGCAGCCTGTCGCAGCTCGACGAGAGCCTCGTGGAGGCCGCCGCCGATCTTGGAGCGCGTCCCGCCGGCGTCGTCCGCCAGGTGGTGCTGCCGCTGTCGTTGCCGGGGGTGGCGGCCGGGGCGCTCCTGGTGTTCATCCCGGCGATCGGCGAATTCGTGATCCCCGATCTGCTCGGCGGACCGCAGACGATGATGATCGGCAAGGTGCTGTGGCAGGAGTTCTTCGACAATGTCGACTGGCCGGCGGCGTCGGCGATTGCGGTCGTGCTGGTGGCGCTGCTGACCGTGCCGCTGCTGGTCGCCCAGCGCCTCCTCGAGCGGGAGCCGGCGTGAGCCGCCGCATCACCGCCTTCCGTGCCGCCGCGCTGGCGCTGGGCTTCGGCTTTCTCTACCTGCCGATCGCGCTGCTGGTCGCCTATTCGTTCAACGGGTCGCGGCTGGTGACGGTATGGGGCGGCTGGTCGCTGCGCTGGTATGCGGCGCTGCTCGACGACGCCAGGTTTGGCGAGGCGGCGCGGACCAGCCTTGAAATCGGGGTGATGGCGGCCAGTCTCGCGCTGGCGCTCGGCGCCTGCGCCGGGTTTGCCCTCGCCCGGTTCCGGCGGTTTCGCGGGCGGCTCGTGTTCAGCTTCATGGCGATGGCGCCGCTGGTGGTGCCGGAGGTCATCCTCGGCCTGTCGCTGCTGTTGTTGTTCGTCGCCTCGCAAGGCCTGATCGGCTGGCCGGCGAACCGCGGCATCGTGACCGTGGTAATCGCCCATGCGACCTTTGCCAGCTGCTTTGTCGCGGTGCTGGTGCGCGCCCAGCTCGCCGGATTCGACCGCAGCCTGGAGGAAGCCGCGCTCGATCTCGGCGCGCGGCCGTGGAGCGTGCTGTGGCGGGTAACCCTGCCGGGGATCAGCCCGGCGCTTGTTTCCGGCTGGCTGCTCGCCTTCACCTTGTCGCTCGACGACCTCGTCGTCGCCAGCTTTGTTTCGGGGCCGTCGGCGACGACCCTGCCGATGGCGGTCTATTCGAGCGTGCGCATCGGCGTGACGCCGGAGATCAACGCATTGGCCACGGTGTTTCTCGGCGTGGTCGTGGTGCTCGTCGCGGTTGCTTTCGGTCTGATCGCGCGGCAGGAAAGACGGCGGACCGTAGCATCGTGACTATTGGCCATTACGCGGGAGGGGGCATGCGTTATTTCGTTCAGTTGCTGTGGATCGTCCTGTTTGCCGCTGGGGCCGACGTTGCGGCCGCGGCCACGTTCGATCCCGCGCAAATCGCCGCTGTCGACAAGGCGGCCGACGCTTTCGCTGCGCTCGCCAAGGATGCCTACAAAACCGGCAGCCCGCCGCGGCAAGCCGATCCGGCGGCCCGCGACCAGCTCGATATCGTCTTTGGCACCGCCGGGCTCAACGACGGCTCGAATCCGGTTCCGTTCGAGCAGATCGACAAGCTCAATGAATGGCTGCTGCGGATCGTCCAGACCGGCATGGTCTACGTGTTCGCCGGCACCGGCATTGCCGATATTGCCAAGGCGCAGAAGATCGACGCGAAAGCCCAGGCGCAGATCGTCAAGAACACGGTCGCGTTCGCCCCCGAGATGGGACGATTTTACGACGCCCAGCTTGCCGTGTCGCGAGCCGAGATCGATACGGTCGCGGCCGAGATCGCCGCCCACCCCGAGAAATACAAATCCGGCAAGGCGGCCACGGGCCTCACCCATATGCGCGGCGGGCTGACCCAGACGCTGGTCGGTGTGGTCACCACGTTCCCGGTGCCGGGGCTGGAGCCGGCCTGGATGCGCGAACGTCTGCTGGCGCTCGTCGCGATCGCCCCGAGCGCGGCGAAGTTTCTCGACGCCGACCAGCGCAAGCAAATCCGCGACGCCACACTGCAGATCGCCGACACGATGACCGACCAATCGGTCAAGGACGGCATGATCGCCTTCGCCAAGACGATCATGCCCTAGCGTCGCAACCGGCTGCTGCCAGGTCATCGCAGGCGAGCCGGCGGCGCGGGGCCTGGCTAGGCGCGAATCTCCTGGCGCTGGAAGAACACATAGGCGATCGCGAAGATCAGGATCGTCGCGGCGACCAGGCCGGTCAGTTGCGGCCAGATCAGCGCAAAGCTTTGCGACGCCGGTAGCGGCGAGCCGAACAGGGCGCCTTGCAGCTGGCTGACCAGCACCGGCCCGAGGAACCGTTTCTCCGGCTGCAGCATCGCCACGGCGATGTCGGCAAAGAGCTTGATCGGCGACAGCCGGTCGAGGAATTGCACGAATTGCAGGTAGGCGAGGCGCGGGCCGAAGATGTCTTCGGGCGGTCCGGCGATCAGCGTCGCAAGGACGCGCGACACCACCGACCAGAACAGGGCGAACGACAGCCAGGTCCCCAGCCCGGCGAGCGCCGCGGTCGCCGGGGCGCGGAACAGCACCGAGAACATCACCGCCAGCGCCAGCCACACCCCGCCATACGCGATCGTGGCGACGAGAAAGCCGAGCATCCGTACCATCTCCTCGGTGCTCGGCGGCAAACCGAGCCGCAGCAGCCCGATGCCGAGCACCAGCAGCCACAGGGAGACGAGCGCAATCGTCAGGGCCAGCAGACGGGCGAGGAATTTGCCGAGCAGCAGAGCGTCGCGATAGATCGGCTGCGCCAGGAGGCGGCTCATCGTGCGCTGGTTGAACTCGGCGTTGATCGCATCGAAGCCGAGCGCGATCGCCACCACCGGCGTCACCAGGCTCACCATGCCGATGAACGAAAACGGAATCCATTCCGGGGTAATCTGGAACAGGAACAAAAAGACGAACGGGCTCTCGCCGATATTGTCGCGGATCGACGCGGTCGAAAACCAGGCGAGCACCAGCGCGATCAGGAACACGATCGCCTCGATCAGCACCATGCGGATGCCGCCGAGATGATCGGCCGTCTCCTTGGCAATGACGACGCCGAGGCCGGTCCACGGCGAGCCGCCGCGGCGACTACGAGACAGCATCGCGGGCCTCTTCGAAATAGCGGTTGTAAACCTCGTTGAGGCTGGGCGCGGCAAAGCGGATGCCGATGAGCTCGGCGGTCGGCGCCACCGCGCGGGCGATCTCGGCGCGCAGATCGCGCCGGCAGTCGACGAGATAGAGGCCGGGGCCGGGTTCGCGCACCCGCACCACGCCGTCGACCGCAGCCAGGCGCTCGGGCAGACCGGCGCCCCTGGCCTCGACATAGATCGCGTAGCCCCCGCCCAGGATCTGGCCGGCCAATTCGGTCACCGAGCCGGAAAGAACGATCTTGCCGCGGTTGAACAGCGCTACGCGATCGCACACGCTCTGCACCTGGTCGAGGTGGTGCGAGGACAGCAGAACCGCGGTGCCGTCGGCCTTGAGCCCACGGATCATGTCGAGGAATTCCTGCGTCGAATGAGGGTCGAGCGCGGTGGTCGGCTCGTCGAGCACGGCGACGCTCGGCCGCTTCATCAGGATCTCGGCGAGGCCGAGGCGCTGCCGCATCCCGTGCGAGTAGGTGGTGACCCGGGCGCTGCCGACATCCTCGAGCCCGACGCGCTCGAGCGCTGCCGCAAAGCGCGCGTCGATCTCGCGCCGGTTGAGGCCGGCGAGCCGGCCGGTAAAGGCGAGGTTGTCGCGCGCCGACATGCCCTCGTAAAAGCCGATCTGATCGGGCAGGTAGCCGACCCGGCGCTTCACCTCGAGCGGATCGCGCAACGGGTCGAAGCCGGCAACCATGGCGCGGCCGCTGGTCGGCTCGGTGAGGCCCAGCAGCATCAGTATCGTCGTCGTCTTGCCCGAGCCGTTCGGCCCGAGAATGCCGACGATCTCGCCCGCGGCCACGTCGAAATCGACGTGATCGACCGCCAGCTTGTCGCCGTAGCGCTTGGTCAGCGCCTCGGCTTGAATGACGATGTCGTCGGCCATCGCGGGGCTCGTCAGCGGCGACCGAAACGGGCGACGGCAAAGACGACGACCAGGAGGGCGAGCGCGATGATGGCGATGCCGATCGCGCCCCACAGGGTCGACGTCAACACGGCGATGCGGAAATTCGCCGATTCCGAGATGCCGCCGGCGGCGCTGGCGCGGATCGTCGTCTGGTAGTCGCCGGCAATCGCCCGCTCGGACGGGGTCAGGGTCAGCTTAACGTTCTGCGTTGCGCCGGCGGCGAGCTGCGGCAGGCTTTTCGGATCGAAGGCCGACTTCCAGCCCTCGGGGACCGAGGCGCTCAATTCGATGTCGTGCGCTACCTCGCTGCCGTCATTCTTCAGGACGATGGTCAGCTGGCTTTCGCGCCCGACATAGGCGTCGCCCGATAGCCGCCCGCCTTCGCCCGACACCGCCAGCTTCGGCTGGCCGACGATGGTCAGCTTGAGGTCCAGATCGGCGCTCGCCTGCTCGGCTTTGGCGTGGATCGCGAGCTTGTAATCGCCCGCCGGGGTCTCGCGCGGCAGGGTCAGCGCCGCCTCGATGTCCTTCGACTTGCCGGCCTCGATCGGGATGCTGGTCAGCTGCTGAGAGCCATAGGCCTCGGTGAAGGTGACCTGGAAATTCTTCGGCGCGTCGGCAGAGAAATTGATGGTCGCGTCGCGGCCGCTGTCGTTGGTCACGGTCATCTTGTACTTGAACGAGGTCGTCGCCGTGCCGCGCAGCGCCGGGAATGTGGTCGTCATCTTGAGTTTCGCCGGCACGGCAGCGCCGATCGTGACGGCGATCGGCAGCTTGAGGTCCTGGGTCGCGCTCTTGGCCTCGACGGTAAAGCGGTAATCGCCGGCGCCGACCCCGGCGGGCGGCTCCAGCCGCAGCTGCAGGCGCTCGTCGCTATCGGGGGGGACCTCGAGCGCGCCGACCGGCTGGCCGCCGCCGAGAATCGTCGCCTTCCAGCCCTGGGCGACCTCGGGAACCGAAAGGGTGAGCTGCTGCGGCGGCAGTTTGTAATTATGCACCGACAGGTCGATCGTCGTCGTCTCGCCGGATTTCACCGTCAGCGCCGGATAGCGCGTCGTCAGGAACACCCCGCTCACATTCGACGGCTGATCGGCTGCGAAAGTCGCGCCCGGGGTCATCATCCCTGCAGTCGCGACAAGAAACGCCACGGCGACAAGCCGTCTCAGCATGCGAGAGCTCCTTTCTTCATTGCACCCCTCCGCGCACCGCTCGACGGGCGCTCCGGTGTGGAAAAACGCCCGGCCTCGGCGGATCGATAGCGGTGTTCCCCACCATGCGCCACCCGCGCTCAATAGATCACCGCGAGCCCCGGCAACAATTAAGTTTTTGTAATGTCGCTGTGGATCAGAACAGGCTGCCGAACATCCCGCCGAGCCAGCCCTTTGACGGCTGCTGACCGGGCGTCGGGCCGCTGCCGACCAGGCCGTAGGCGTCCTGGTACCAGTGGCTGCCGGGGTAATTGTAGCCGAGCACCGC